>JAHBXN010000008.1 GCA_019636475.1 Phycisphaerae bacterium | reverse complement strand
GCGCCGAGGGCCCCGGCGATCGTGCCGGTTGAGCGGGTAACCCTCCGTTGCGGGGCGATTTCCCGGTTAATCGAGCTGCTTGTGGAATCGCGTGAAGCTCACGGTGATGATCACCGCGCCGCAGCAGATCAGTCCGATGAACTGCGGGAAAATGTCGATCAAATCGGCGCCGCGAAGTATGACCGCACGCAGAATCTCGATGAAATAGGTCGCCGGAATGGCAAAAGTCGCGATGTAAATCGGTGCGGGCATTTCCGATCGGGGGAACATGAAGCCGGACAGAAGCACCGAAGGCAACATGCTGATGAATGCCATTTGCATTGCGCCAAGCTGGGTGCGGGCGATCGTCGAGATCAGCAGGCCCAGCCCGAGTGCATTTACTATGAATAGGCACGACATCGCGAGCAGAAGCACGATGTTGCCGTTTATCCCCACGCGAAAAACGCCGATCATCAGCAGCAACACTCCACACAGTTCCACGAACGCCATGCCGGCATAGGGTGTGAGCTTCCCCAGCAGGAGACCGGCCGGCCCGACGGGCGTGACGAAGAGCTGCTCAAGTGTGCCGGTCTCCCGTTCGCGCACGATCGAGAAGCTGGTCATGAACACGAGCACGAGTTGAAGAATGATTCCGATGAGACCCGGCACGAAGAAGTGCGAGCTTTCAAGGTCCGGATTGAAGAGCAGCCTCGCCCGCGCGTCGATCGGTAGAGAGGCGCGACCCGATGCGTCCCGCGCGGGCATGCGCTGAAGCTGCTCGGCCACGATCTTCGCTCGACCGATCGACAGATGGATCGCCAACAGATTGACCGCGTTAAGTGCGGTGGTGGCCACCTGCGAATCGCTGCCGTCGATCAGCACCTGAACAGCGGCCTGTTCGCCGCGGAGCAGCCGGTTGGAGAAATCCGCGGGAATCAACACGCCCGCCTTCGATCGGCCGGCGGTGACCGAACGGCGAAAGGATTCGGCGTCCACAACCCGCTCGGCAATCACGAATGTGCCCGTATTTTCGAGGGCTTCGATGAATCGGCGGCTCTCCTGCCGCCCATCGAGATCGAAGACGACGAGTGGGATGTTCTGAATCGTGACGTCAATTGCGTAGCCGAATATGGTGAGTTGCAACGCCGGAACCAGAAACGCGAAGAAGATCGTTCCGCGGTCACGCCGAATGTGAGCAAGTTCCTTCAGCAGGATGGCAACAAAGCCGTACATGATGCACTCATTTCGCGGCGGCGAACGGACGAGCCGCCGGATCCGTATGTATTGACTCTCTTAATCCATTTGACGGTCCCGGTCACGACTCATCAGAACGAACACATCCTCGAGCGAAGGATCCACCGGCCGAAATGCGGCAGCGGGATCATCGCCGGCGATCAGTTGAATGAATGCCGCCGGATCGAGTGAATCATCCAGAAGCACATGCAGCGTGTCACCGAACATCGTGGCATCGCGCACCTGCGGCACCTGCCGCGAGCGGGCAAGGCTGATAGCCGGATTTGCACAGCGTACTTCGAAGCGGCGGGTTCCCGATGGCGTAACGGCCGGCATGGTCTTGAGATCCGTCGGCCGACCCAGCGCGATCATGCGCGATTGGTGGATATACCCGACGTGTGTGCAGCGTTCGGCCTCGTCCATGTAATGCGTCGTAACGAGCATGGTGACGCCACGACCGGATAGCTCGAAAAGCAGGTCCCACAGTTCACGGCGCGCGACGGGATCGATGCCGGCCGTCGGCTCGTCAAGGAACAATACTTCGGGATCGTGAATCATCGCACAAGCCAACGCCAGTCGCTGCTTCCAACCACCGGACAAGTGCGCCGCAAGCCGATTTCGGTAGGGCGCGATGCCTGTCATTGCGACGACACCCGCTTTTCGCTCAGCATGGCGACCTGGATCCAGCCGATAGATTCGCCCATAAAAGTCGAGGTTCTCTTCGACCGTCAGATCGCCATACAGGCTGAACTTCTGCGACATATAGCCGATCCGTCTCTTTACGAGCTCGGCATCACGGACGATGTCGATTCCGAGCACGGCACCCGTGCCCCCGCTGGGCCGCAATACCCCACACAACATTCTGATGATCGTCGATTTGCCGGAACCGTTAGGCCCCAGAAGCCCAAAGATCCCGCCGGCAGGCACGTCAAATGAAACGCGATCGACGGCCGTCAATGAGCCGAATCGACGTGTAAGCTCCCGTGCATGGATCACGCTATCACTCACAGCCGAGGCACCTCATCGAAGAGTACATCGACCGACATGCCAACCCGAAGCTCGGCGAAGTCGCCTTCCAGAGCGATCTTGATGCGAAAGACCTGTTTGCTGCGCTCTTCGGGCGTCTGGATATTTCGCGGAGTGAATTCCGCTTCACGGGCGATGAACGAAATCCGTCCGGCAAACCGTCGATCGCGCATCCCGATGGGTCGCAACGAAACGACCTGCCCAATCCTGACCGATCCGAGCCTGCCTTCCGGAACGTACGAGCGGACCCACATGCGCGACAGATCCAGGAGTGCCGCGGTCGGCGCGTTGGCGGAAACCAGGTCGCCGGGCCGAAGGTCAATCGTCTCAACCAGACAGTTGCAAGGTGAATGGACCGTCAGTTCAGCGAGCTGAACCTCCATCGCACTGACCCGCGCGCCAGCCGCGCGCGACTGCGCCTCAGCGGCAGCCACATCTTCCGCACGATAGCCGGATTCCAGCAGCTTCAACGCGGCTTCCGCCTCGACCAGACGTGCCTGCGCCGCTGCAATATCCTCTTTTCGCGACCCTTCCTCCAGCAATGCCAACGCCAGCTCCGCGCGAGCCAGCTCGGCTATCGCCTCCTTTCTCGCCGCCACCGCAGCGTCGTATTCTTTCGCGGCGGCCTGCTCGCGCTCGCGGAGCCGCTCCAATCGGTCGAATTCAAGCTGAGCAAGATCACGTGAAGCCGTCGCGATTTTCACTTGTTCGCGGGCCATCGCAATTTCCTGCGGACGCGGGCCGGCCACCAGCATCGACAAGGTCGCCTGAGCCCAATCCCGTCGCGCGCGAGCCTGATCGATCTCCTCGGCACGATAACCGGCCTTGAGTCGCTGAAAATCCGCCTGCGCGGCGGCCGCTTCGGCGCGGGCCTGAGCCAGCGATGCGGTGAGATCATACGGATCGAGCGCGTAGAGCTCGTCGCCGATCTTCGTCGTCGCGCCTTCTTCGATCGAAATCCGTGAGACCCGCCCCCCGACGCGCGATCCGACCCGAATCTCATCCGCCTCGACAAATCCCGAAACCACAAATGGCGGGACCTGCGCCTGCTTCCAGACGAGAAATGTGATAATCGAGCCGACCACAATGACGAAAGGGACCACGATGCGAAGCATTCCAAGTCCTCCGGAACCGTCCTGTCACCGGCATATCACGGACCCGATCCGCGCAGGCGATCCAGTTCACACACCGCATGACGGACCGGCTTCAACTGCAATTGCGGTGTGACAGTAGTTTAACACGTTTCTTCTCGCGTCTGCGCAGGAATACGCACATGCGATGGTTTTTCCGTTGGGGCCCGATGCTCGCGCCCGACCTTGAATCGAACGCTGCGCGCTGATCGCCTTGGGTTGCATACGCCGGTTGGCACTCTGATTGCAACCCTACTGAGACAGCAAATAACGAAGTTTCATTGGCCATCCACAGGTGAACGAACCGTATCGCCCGCACGAGAAAGGCAGTCCGTCATGTCAACCACCTTTGCTGAACACGTAGAGATCGATCCGCTTCATCATTTGGCGGCACATCCGGGCATCGAGATTCTCCGAGATCCGACCCGCAACCGCGATGCGGCCTTCACGCCGAACGAGCGCGATCGCCTCGGCCTGCGCGGGCTTCTGCCCCACAGTTGCCTGACGATCGAGCAGCAATGCCAGTTGGCAATGGAACATATCCGAGCCAAGAGTTCGGACCTGGAGAAGTTCATCGGACTCGTTGCATTGCAGGACCGCAACGAAACGCTGTTTTATCGCCTGTTGATGGAGAATCTGGCTGAACTGATGCCGATCGTCTATACGCCGACCGTCGGACACGCCTGCCAGAATTACAGTCATATCTTCCGCAGGCCGCGTGGGCTGTGGATCACACCGGATGACATCGACTGCATCCCGGACATCCTTCGCAACGCTCCGAACAAGGACGTGCGGCTCATCGTTGTCACGGACAACGAACGCATCCTCGGATTGGGCGACCAGGGCGCGGGAGGCATCGGAATTCCCATCGGGAAGATTTCGCTCTATATCGGCGGCGCCGGCATTCACCCCTCGCAAACGCTGCCCATCAGCCTTGACGTCGGTACGAACAATGCCGAGCTGCTCGGCGATCCGTTCTACATCGGATATCGACAGCGTCGCCTCCGCGGCGAAGCGTATGACCGGTTTATTGAGGCGTTCGTCGAAGCTGTGAGCGAAGTGTTCCCGAAAGCGATTCTCCAATGGGAGGACTTCCACAAGAACATCGCGTTCAGCGTGCTCGATCGATATCGAAAACGCATCACCAGTTTCAACGATGACATCCAGGGGACATCGGCCGTCGCGCTCGCCGGCATCATGGCATCGATGCGAATCACGGGATTGAGTTGGGCCGAACAGCGAATTCTCTATGTCGGCGCGGGAGCGGCCGGTGTCGGAATCGGCCGGCTGGTGCGCTCCGCTATGCAGGAAGATGGTGTCGCGCCCACGACGGTGGAACGAGCGCAAGTCTTCACCGACACGCGCGGCCTCCTGCATCACGGACGACCGATCAACGACCCGCACAAGCGTGAATTCGCACTCTCAGCGGAAACGATGAAGGCCTTCGGCATGGACCGAGAGCCGCCGAAGTCGCTGTTCGACCTCGTCAGGTGCGTGCGGCCGACGATCATTCTTGGCGCCACCGCGACGCCGGGGACCTTCAATGAGGAATCCATTCGCGAAATGGCGAAGCACGTTGATCGACCGGTCATACTGCCCTTCAGCAATCCAACCTCCAAGGCGGAATGCACTCCGGAGGAAGCCCTGCGATGGACCGACGGACGCGCCATTGTCGCGACTGGCAGCCCGTTCGCACCGGTCGAGCACAACGGCAAGACCCACGTCATCGGACAGGGCAACAATGTATTCATCTTTCCCGGCGTTGGACTGGGCTGCATCCTCTCCGAAGCCCGGGAAGTGACCGACCAGCTCTTCCTCGTTGCGGCGCGTACGCTGGCCACATGCATCTCGCAGGATCGAATTGATGCGGGAGCGATCTACCCGGACCAGAGCATGTTGCGTGAATGCAGTCGGCGAATCGCCTGCGCAGTGATGCGGTCGGCACGCGATGCGAAAGTCGGCCGGATGTTGACAGACGACGAGATTGACAAGCTCGTCACGGAGAGAATGTGGTATCCCGATTATCGATGAGCCAGAGAATCGCGAGTTTCCGCGCCGCAAACGCGAATCAGTTGTGCGGCGCCGCGTCGTGACGAAGCGACGATGCGATCGCGCCGATCTCGACCGCGCGTCGTGGCATTCGGATCGTGAATTTCGAATTGCACTGACGGCACCGGATGGCCTGCCCGGGGCAGACGCGACGCAGAACGGCCGGGTGTTCGCACTTTGGGCATTTCACGTAGATGGCCGCGGGCATCGCGACCGACTCAACCTGGGCTGTCGCCGACGTCGCATTCGCGATGTCTTCGCGCGCGCTCGAATCCACCGCCAAAAGCTTGTGAAACGTATTCGATGCAACCATGCCGGAACGACCCTCGGAAGCTACATGGGTTCTTCGGTCGAATTCGCCGTTCGCATTGACCGGCGATGAACAACCGCCCCTCTGGCAGCCTCCAAAAGTCTAAACGGCAATCGACGCCGCATATTTCGCAGATCGCCCGTCGCGGACGAAAATCCGATAAAAACGGCATTTTGCGCCGAGATTCAACGATCGGCGATTTTCTGAAGTGCACGAGGCCCCGGTAGCCAATCGCCACCGGGGCCTCGCAATGGTCATATCAAACGGGCTTGTTCGTGGACGTTACGGGATGCTGATCAACGCATTGACCATTCCCGGCACGTCTCCGAGATCCATGACGCCATTGGCGCTGAAATCGCCCGGGCAAAGATCGGCCGGATCGGTTGATTCGTTGAGGATTGCCTCCACGAACAACTGGAGATCCGCACCATCGGGGCCGCCAATGCCGTCCATATCACCGGTCGCTGCGGTATCAGGTACGCCACATCCGCAGTTGCCCGGCGCGATCTTTTCAGGATCGTTCGGGCAGCCGTCCGAGCAATCGGGCGTGCCGTCCTGATCCGAGTCGATTGCCTCATGCACGCACTGGTTGTTGACGCAGGAGTCGGCCGTGCAGGGATCCTGATCGTCGCATTGCGAAGCATCGGTGCACTCGTACGCCGAGCAAGCAATGGTCAGCGTGCCCGATCCCTGGGCGCCGTTCCAGCCGCCGACGCGGATGAGGTAGTTGTTGCCCTCAATGACATTGACGGTCAGCGACGTGCTGTTTCCATTGCAACCTGCAACGTCATCGCGGCAGGCGATGGCGCCAGCGGTAGTCGGGCATACGTCTCCATCGTAAACCGCAATCTTCGAATCATAGTTCGTCGCATTGCAATTTGAGATCAGCAGATCGCCCGTGCAGGTAGCGGTATAGATGAACCAGATATCGCGGTGCACCTGTGTATCGCCAAATTTGACGCACGCGCCTGGTTCAGCGGGGCCGTCCGTCGTGGCATTGACCGTCGAGTACGGCGTCGCGCCATCCACAATGACGATGGCGTCGGCGCAGTTGTCGTTTACCGGCGGACACGGACTTGGCGTACATCCCACGCCGTCGCCCAGATAGGAGCCGCCCGCAGAAACGCAATCCACCTCGGTTTCGATGGAGCATGAACCCGCATTACAGCAGGCGCCGGTGAGCACACTTTCGCACTCGTCCGGGATGCCGTTGTTGTTGTCGTCCGTCGCCGTGGCGGCGCCGAACTCGCAACCATCGGCGATGCCGTCTTCGTCGCAGTCCGGCAGCGTCTGGCAGGTGTCGATGATTCCGTCCGGTCGGGCCGGCGGATGACCCGTGTCATTCAGGAAGGCCTCAAGATCGGCAAAATCCTGGGCCGTGAAGCCCGGGAATGCTCCGCCGGGGTGATTCGTCGGCGGGAGCAGCTTCTTGGAAATCACCGTTCGGGTCTTGTTTCGCAGGACCGGGCCCGGGCAGCTACCGCCGCCACAGTTGACACCGAATCCGTCCGGTCCGTGACAACCGAAGCAGAATGTATTGATGAGGTTGCCGCCCGCCGCGGGATTGCCGGTCGGACCGCCGTCACAATCGGGCGCGCCGCCTGCGATGTCGCAGTCGTCCGGAACGCCGTTGCTATTGCAGTCGGTACTGTTGCCCAGAGCGATATCCACCGAGTCGGTAACGCCGTTTCCGTTGCAATCGCATGGCGGAATCGGTGAACCCGGATTGGTGAAAATGAGAGACCATGTGACGAGGTTGCCGGTGTCCGCGGCAGCCCGGTCGGAGATGTTAATGGTCCAGACGCCTGACTTGTCATGCGAGTCAAACGCGCTCAGCGGATTGGCCGGCGTGTAGCTCGGCGGCGAGACAACCGGTCCGGCGTCTCCCGACAACGCGATCGACTGAATAGCGCCGCCGGTCCCTTCGTCGTCAAGCACGATGTTGTACCCGTTGTCATTGTTGCCGGTTCCGCCCGGTCGATTCATGAGCGTGACCGTTGTGGCGTTGTGAGTGAGCGTAACAATCAAATCACCATTCCATGTATGCGAAATCTGAAGGGCGACATTGAGATCGGTGATCGCTCCACTGTCTGGGACGGTGATCGAGCGGGAAACGCCGGTGGCATTGTTGTCCGGAATCGCGGCCGGATATCCCGCGCCGCTTCCGACATAGGTCTTTGTCTCGCCGGTCGTCGATTCGCAATCATCCGGGATGCCGTTTTCGTTGCAGTCGAAGCTATTGCCTATTGCAATGTCCTCGCCATCGTCCACGCCGTTGTTATTGCAATCGCCGTTGGCGAATTCGCAGCTCTGGGTGCAGTTCGGACCTGGCGGATCGCACTGCTCGCCCGGCTCGATGATGCCGTTGCCGCATTCGCCGCAGGGGAAGGACGAGTTGCTCACCTTCAGATTGCCCGTGCCGGAGTTACCGGAGTTCCATCCGCCGACGCGAATCAGAATGTTCTGGCCGGCTGCCACGTTCACAATGATCGTGCTGTGATAGCCGCCGCCGGCTGAACCGCAGGCATTGACAGCATCATCGTCGTTGCACGCCAGGAACGTGCGTGTCGCACAATCGCTTCCGTTCCAGTCGTATACCACGAGATCGGAGTCGTAGCTCGCGCTGCCTCCGAGTTGCTCGCAGGTCGTAACCGTAAGCGTCCCGGAACAGGGAGATACATACTTGAACCAGATGTCGTTGAAAGTCTGGCCGCCGTCACCCGAGACGACGCACTCAGGATGCGGATCGCCATCGGTTGTCGCGCCCACCGTGCTGAAGGCGTGGACGCCGTCTGCGATCAGTATTGCATTGGAGCACTGATCGTTGTTCTCGAACTGACAGTTAAAACAGCCGTCACCGGGAACGCTGTTGCCGTCGTCGCACTGTTCGCCGGGATCGATGTTGCCGTTGCCGCAAAGCGGAGGCGGCACATCGCAGACGATTTTGTAGATCGAGCCGAGAATGCTGACCACATACATCTCGCCGCTGGCATCCTCGCCGAACGACACGATTCCCTGCACCGCCCCGCCCGGAGCCTGAACGGTCTGCAGGTCGGTCACGCTGCCACCGACATATCGGAACCGCTTGATATAGTTGCCGAGATAGTCGGCATAGAAGTACGAACCGCTCAGCCAGGGCATCTCGCAACCGCGATAAACGTAGCCGCCGGATATCGAGCCGGTACCCTGACCATCGCCGTGCGATTCCTGACGAATGGGCAGGACGAGTCCCGAATTGCAGGTGCAGCCGGACAGACCGGTGCACAACGTGCCTTCCATACAGCGCCAGCCGTAGTTCAACCCGCCCGGCGAGCCGGCTGCAGTGAAATTGATCTCTTCGCGTGCGTCCTGGCCGACGTCGGCAATCCACAGATCGCCGGTGAGCCGGTCGAAACTGAATCGCCAGGGGTTTCGCAGACCCTTTGCCCAGACTTCCGGCAGATTGGGAGAGCCCGGGTTGTCCCCCGGAACGTAAGTCGGGGGATTGTTCACGTCGAGGCGGAGCATCTTGCCGAGCAGGGATGAGTTGCTCTGCGCGCGTCCGTTCGGATCGTTCGCACTGCCACCGTCACCCATGCCAACATAAAGCATACCGTCCGGCCCGAACTGAATGCAGCCGCCATTGTGATTTGCAAAGTCCTGGTTGATCGTCTTCAGGATCGTTGCAGACGCGGCGTTCGCCGTCGCCGAAGCGGGATTTCCGCCTGTCGCCTGGTACCGAGCGATCACGGTATTGCCGGAGGTATTCGTGTAATTCACGAAGAAATAGCCGTTGGAGGACCAGTTTGGATGGAAGGCCAGCCCCAACAGTCCGCGTTCGCCACTCGAGCTGACGATCGCCGACAGATTGAGATACGGCGTCGCATTCACCGAGTGCGACGGCAGATTCATGATCTTGATCTGACCGGTCTGCTCAACGATGAAAAGCCGCGACGTGTCGCCCGGCGGGGCATAGACACCGACCGGCTGGCTCAATCCCGATGCCACCGACTGAAGCGCGAGATTGCAAGTGGTGAACGATTCGCACTCGTCCGGCACACCGTTCAAATTGCAATCCTGGCTGGTACCGTCCGCGATGTCGATATCATCTCCAATGCCGTTCGGCTGGCAGTCAATGATGCCGCTCGAACTGGGGACGACGGTGCTGGCAGTGACGCTGCCGGGCGAACCTGATCGGAACAGCGTCAGCGTCATGTTGCCTGTCGTGGGAGCGCGGTTGCAATCGAATCGGAAGTTGTACATGGTGCCCCAGAGCAGCGCATTCGAATTTGCACCGATGTCGTTCATGGTCCATGTCACGATGCCGCCAGAGAATTGCCCGGTCCAGTCTGTTCCGTCTCGCGTAACTGCGTCTTCACCGTCGCCGTCGTAGTAAGGGACATCCCGGAATCCGATGTTGGAAACCGTTCCGCCCGTGCCCACGGGAATCGAAACGCCCTTTATGCCGCGATGCGAGTTGAGGTTCTGAATCGCGTACTCATAATGAAAGAGACCGCCTCCCAACGCCGTCGCCTGTGCGGAGACAATCACGAGGCCATCGCTCGGAATCTGGACATCGGTCTCGGTGACGGTGTTGTCAGTGTCCTTCCACGCCCGGAGGCCTGCCTCGCCGCGCTGGGTCGAACCGGCGAGAGCGAAGGTTCGATTGGTGCCGGTGCCGGACATTGTTACCTGACGGTAGGAACCATTGTTGTCCTTGTTGCCGGATTCCGCGTCATCCTTGGAGACATACTGACCCTCGACAAAGTAGAGCGCGCCCGGTTCGTTGAGGTCGGACACCTTGATCCGCAGTCGTCGCCCGGTGTTGGTTGAATAGCCTGGGGGATTGCTGATCGGGTGAATGTGTTGACCGTTCGATGGATTCACCTGCCATTTCGGCCCGGCGCCCGACTGGCCGCCATTTCGCGAAGCGGTATATGGGTCTGCACAGCCGACACCCAGCGCGCTACCTCCCCCGCCGCCCGCGCATGTACAGCACAGGTCGTTCTGCAACGCAAAGAAGCCGTGCTTGAGCCAGGACTGCCCGATCTGTTCGAAGCGTGATGAGCCATCGGCAGCCGTGTACAAGCGGTAGCAATTCTGGCCGATGACCGGATGCAGTCCGAGTCCGCCCGTGTCACCGGAGATCCACTGAAGATTGGCTGTTCCTACGTTGCAGGAGTAGGTGCCGACAGAGAATGCGTCGTAGTCAACGCCGCCGACCTGCTCTCCAGAATAGTTAGCGATTTCGTGGAGTTCGCCGACGATGACGTCGGGACCGGCCGCACCGCCGCACACCGCGCCGCGAGGATCACCCTCGCCGCCGGTCGGCACACCAATGACATCCATCGGCTCTACCGCCGCGTCGCCGCCAATCCATGAGGACTGCGCGACCATCTCGATGCTTCCGATTGAAAGCCCCTCAGTCTTCGGCAAGCCGAGCAGTTGGGCCAGGTTTGATGTGATTTCCAAGCCCGACGCTTCGATCATGAACATGTCGCGGGCATGATCAAAACCGACTTTCGCGCCGACCAACCGAAGCATCGGCTGCGACGTTTCCTTGCTGCCGCCTGCGAGGACGAAGTCAATCACTCCGTCCACGTCGCTGCCAAAAAGCCGAACCTGGTTGAGAACAACCTGCCGCCCCGCGATGCGAACCACAAGATCGCCGGCGTGTCGAATCGCGCCGACCGGCGCCGAGGTGATCTGACCCGCGGTCTCGGTCAGATTCATGCTGACTGACGGATCGACGACGAATGTCAGCGAATCGCCACTGACGACGGCCTCCATCAGGTTCAACCCTGTGTTGATCGAGAAGACCTCTATTCCATACTCATCGAGAGCCGGTCGCTCCAGACGAATCGAAGTCTCACCGCCAACAACCGCCCAAACCGAATCCGCCGATGCAATGGATGGGCCGGTACAAAGACACGCAAGTAACGACCACGCTGCCACTCGATTGAGCATTCCCACTCTCCAGAAAAAAGTGTAAACGGCAAGACCGTCGACGAGCCGTGTCGATCGGCCTCAGCTTGAAGGATTTACAACGATCCAAGTCCCGTTTGAATCGGTTGAACAGGCTCGCGAATGGAGAAACCGAATCTCAGAATTCAGAGGTTTCCTATCACGATCCTGCACGAACTCGGGACCTCGCGGGTACGAGGTTGCGGAAGGTCCTTCATTTTCCTACCTACCCCTCACCCACATTATTACCGATAACCGAAACTTGAATCAAGCATTTGCTGGAAATTGACATCCGTCAATTATCGAACCCGTACCGTCCACTGAGGCAAAAAACGCAATCGGCGACCCGCAATTTCGGCGCGAGTAACCTGAACGGGGGATCGTTCGGGTAATCCCACATCAGCGAAAATCGCAGAAAACGGCCAGATCGGGCCTGGGGTGCGGCAAAATTTCCAGTCGAGGAAAAACCCGCATTCAACGCGGCGAGGGCATGAATTGATCGACTCGATCGCCGACAAATCGGGTGCGGGAGGTTCGGCGTGGAGGCAAATCGACAATCCCAAGGAAGGTCTCGTCGCCGATTCGCCGGTTACGACTGGGGAGTGTGAAGCTACTTACCAGGGGTCGAATCAACGAGCCGAACCTTGTCGTAGAAGCCGTCTTCCTTGATTCGAACCAGTTCCGGCTCGGCCTCCTCGCGCGTGACAAAACGACCAAGAATGACTCGAACGCCTTCGGGTGACATGCCTTCGACACGCCAGTACTTCGGCGGCGGCGGCTCTTTCACCGCGCGACCTCGCTTCGAAGCCGCGTCTTCGCCCTCTTCCTCGGGCGCATCAACAATTTCAGGCTCTTCCGCAGCCGTCTCGACTTCGTCACCTTCTTCAAGAATTTCATCCGGCACAGCATCTTCCGCGGTCTTTTTTCCGGGCTTCTTCGTTTTTCTGGATTTTGCCGCCATAATTCGAGTCCGCCGTACGACCTGTCGCGGTTCTTCCCGATCTGAACTCAGAACGTGACCAGTTCAGTCTCGCGGAGCTCACCGCCTGATCTTAAACAATTCCTGATTCAATCCACGTGGCGTCCGCATCAATTCGCGATGTCACGTCACGAACGAATCGCCATCGCCTGCCGCGGAACGGATTCTACCGAGGCCGCATTCAAAGGCAACAAGTCGGATTGAAGCGACGAGCGACATTTTCCGTGTTCTTTAGAAACAAGCTGAAGCGAATACTTGGCGCTACTCACTCCGAATTCCGCCACACTGAAGGTCGCGGATTTGCCCGATGCGACCGCAGCACAATGCGCCGACGTCGCTCGAAAACCAATTTCACCCGTAACGCCGCGGGCGACGTTCTGCGGGCCCCACCGACGGCCGGGTAATCGACTCGCCGGCGCAATCGCTAAGTTCTGATTAAATCATCAAAGAACACGCCCGAGAACGCCGAATCGCCTTATGGCGCGACTTGGAACTCGTTGAATTGATACAGCGGGTCCGGTATCATTGAAGCCAATGGTGGCGTTGCCGCGAATGCACCGCGAAGCGGCGCCAAATTTCCGAGACAGCTTGGAAATGCGTAGGAGGGGAGGAAGTATGTCCGCTACCCGAAGCGCGGTTTGCGCCTTGGTGTTATGTTCGGTCGCGCGCATCGCCCTTGCAGGCCCCGGCAACGAGCCCATCCCGCTTCCGACCAATCCAGCCAATTTCTATATTCGCGGCACGCAACCCAATACCCTTCTCGATTTTATTTCTCCCCCAGAAGAATGCGGCGCGTGCCATGGTGGTGTCCCTGACAATTACTATGACTGGCAAGGCAGCCTCATGGCACATGCCGCTCGTGATCCGATGTTCTACGCAGCGCTCGACATTGCCGAAAATGACGCCCCGGGAATCGGCGACACCTGTCTACGTTGCCACGCACCGCAAGGATGGCTCGAAGGTCGTGCGGATCCCACCGATGGCTCGGCCCTCGATTTTGCCGACCGCAGCAGTGTCTCGTGTTCCATCTGTCATCGTTCGGTCGACCCATTCGGAAGCCCGGGCGCCCCCAGCATTGATTCGACAATCCTGGCCGACCTTGGATCCGACGCGCCCATTCAATCAATCAATCTCAATGGCCAGCCTGGCCATAACGGAAACGGCGGATTCGTGATCGATCCTCTGAATCGCATCCGCGGTCCGTTCCCGGTCGGCAGTCTACCGCCCGGGCAGAACATGCCGCCGTCCACGAACTGTAACTGGTTTCACAATACCTTTCTGGGTCAGCCCGCATACGAATCGGCCATCCACCGGCGGTCCGATCTCTGCGCGTCGTGCCATGACGTCAGCACCCCCCACTTCATCTATAACTCGGTGAATGATGAATTCTCATTTGCGGGCACTGGCGTGACTGAGCCGTCGGGCAACAAGTACCGCATGATGCCGCAGCAGCGGACCTACAGCGAATGGCGAAACAGCCAGTTCGCCGCGGGCGGCGTCAACATGCTCGGCCGATTCGGAGGCGACAACGGCCCGACAGTCATTCAGAACTGCATGGACTGTCACATGCCGAAGTCAACCGGCAACATGTGCAACTTCGTCGCAATCCAGCGGAACGACATCGGCCGACACTTCCTGAACGGCGCGAGCACCTGGGTTATGGAAGCGATCGCGAGGATGCACGGCCCCGAAGGCGATTCCGAACTCAGCTTTGATACCGTTGAAGCGATGGCAGAGGGGGTCCTGCGAAGCCGGAAGATGCTGAAATGTGCCGCTGACCTGGATGTCACGGTCGTGAACAGTCCGCAGCCCGATCCACCCCAGCTTCGAGTT
Organism: Phycisphaerae bacterium; assembly: GCA_019636475.1. Taxonomy (NCBI): domain Bacteria; kingdom Pseudomonadati; phylum Planctomycetota; class Phycisphaerae; species Phycisphaerae bacterium. Next base: position 169,895 of record JAHBXN010000008.1, on the reverse strand, counting down.
CGGGTCATCAACCAGACAGGCCACAAGCTTCCCACGGGATTTCCCGAGGGCCGACGCATGTGGTTGAATGTCGAGTTCTACGATCTTTGCAACCAGGTCATCGATCCGATCGCAGTTTTTGGTCAGTTCGACGAGGTCACCCATACGCTCGACTCGGCTTCCACCAAGGTTTACGAAGCCAAGATCGGCCCCAATTCGAACCTCGCACCGATCGTAAACCTCCCGGCGGGTCCCAGCTTTCATGTCGCCTTGTCGAACCAGGTTTACAAGGACAACCGCATTCCGCCCCGTGGTTTCTCAAATGCCGCGTTCGTTGGTATCAACGCTGCGCCGATTGGAGCGGCCTACGCCGATGGTCAGCATTGGGACGACACTTTCTTCCCGATTCCTCCGAACGCATCGGGTGTCCGGGTCCGGCTCTTTTACGAGTCCGCCTCTCGCGAGTACATCGAGTTTCTCCGCGACCGGAATCCCAACGCCGGCACCCCCGGAACACGCGGTGAAATACTCTGGGAAGCATGGGATAATAATGGCGCGCCGCCGATGCCCGTACTTATGGCCAGCTTCCCACCGACCTATGAAACGGATGACGGCATGCCGCCCTGCTCGCTACCCGATCAGGATCTCTTCGCGCTCGACCCTGACGGCGACGGCATCTTCTCGCTGGTGAAACCCGGTGACGCAAACGGCGATCTCGCCGTTAACACCGATGACATCGCAGCGTTTGTCGACGCGCTGCTCGAAGGCTCGGTCGATCCCCGGCTGCTCTGCGCGATAGATTTCAACAACGATCAACAACTCGACGGCGGCGACGTGCAGGGCATGGTCGATCTGCTCATCACGCCATAGTCGCAACCATCATATTGCCCCCCAAGCCATGCTCTGCCGGGATATCCGCGGCCCCGTCAGGGGCATGTCGTGTTTGCGGCACCCGGCGTATCGAATCCCAATCCGATATCAAAATCGCCTATGACCCATGTGCCTGTCCCGCTCGGACAGCGATAGACATGGCTCGGAGGACCGAAACCGTCCGGACCGATCGTATCCACCGGGCTCGTTCCGTAGTGACATTCCGTTCCGGAGGGCGGGTTCATCTCTTCAATCAGCGCGACCCGATCCACGATTTCGATCCAGGGGGTCGTCTCCAGCACGCAATCGTTGTCCAAATCGAGGTCCTGATTGAGAACACCCGAGAACCCTCGCACAAGCATGTGGGTGACATTATCACCATTCTCGAAATTCAGTGGGAAGACCAGATCCACTCCCGCCAAGGGCACGAGCGACATCGTGGATTTCGCGACCAGCAGGTAACCGTCCGCCGGAATCGAAAGTGCATCCAGATTGACAACCAGTTCGATGATGCCGCTGTTTCCATTTGTCGAATCGCCGATTACCAGATAGGTGTATCCGGCCAACGATGCCCCGCTGGGACCGCAAAGCTCGAAGTACTCGTTCGGATCGGCCGATCCCGATTCGTCGATGCGTATTTCGTTGATGCGAATCATGGTGGCGACGCCGACACAATCGGGATCGTCACCGTCCGCCACGCTGTCACAATCATTGTCGATGCCGTCCGAACAGTTGCCCTCCGCCGTCGACTCGACCACTCCCGGATTGATCGAGGGGTCGAAATCGTCGCAGTCCAGACCATTGCCGAACGGACCTTCAAACCCGTCGCCGTCCGCGTCTTCGTCGCAGGCATCGCCGATCTCATCGCCATCCATATCTTCCTGGCCGGGATTGAAAATCAGATCGCAATTGTCACAATCGTCGGGCACCAGGTCGCCGTCCGTATCAAAATCGCATTCGTCGGGCACGCCATTCTCGTTGCAGTCCTGGCTGACCAGCCCGTTGCCGTCCGGATCCAGCGGATTCAGATCGCACTCATCGGGGATGCCATTGCCGTTGCAATCCAGGCTTGTCGCGCAAGGCGCATACACGTCGCATGGATCACAGACTCCGTTGCCATTGCAATCCGGACATGTTGGCGACCCGAGCACCGGATCATCGGCGCTACACGCGCTCGTTCCCATGACATAAACCTCGCAGCCGTCACAATTCAAATCCGGCGCGGGATCGAGCGGATTAAAATCGGTATTCCACTCCACCGGACTGGTGCGAGTAAAACACCCTGACAGCGCGGGGCGACAGCATGCGGGTGACACAAATGCGGCATCTTCAAACGCGTCCGGAATACCGTCGCTGTCCAGATCGTCACACGTCGTGTGATCGCCACGGAAAACCCCGCCCTGGCTCTCGCAAACCGTCCGCTCCGTGATCAGACATAGTTCTCCATTGCCGATGCAGCATGCCCCGGGGCACGATGCGGGACTGACCTCGGCGACGATCAGACAACCCGCTCCCGCGTGAACCATCGGGACCTGGATCGCGCACGGCGCGGGATCGACGCTGTCGCGCATTGCCGGATAGAAATTTCGTACGTGCCCGTCGCCCGGGTCGCAGTAGCCGATCTCGAGGCCTGGAAGGGGCACTGCATGAACCCACGGCATTGACCCGCCCGGGCTGAGTTCCGCCGGCACGACACCAGCGACGGCCGGCTCGAACACTCGAAAAATGGCCGGATTATCCGATCTGACGAAGGTGTACCGTGCCGGAATACGAAATGACGACGTAAACTCGCCGCCGTTGTCCGAGATCTTCGACGCATGGAGCATGCCGATCGGCGGCTCGGGCGGAGGGGCGAAGTTCAGTGTCCAGTTGCCGATCGATCCGGATAGACCACTGGCGCAATCCGTCACGATCAACTGCCATGTGCCGCAGGTCTGCCCGCCGCGGAATGCGCCGACCTCCAGCGCTTCCTTTGGGCGGTAGGACTGCCCCGTGTTCACCGATGTCGTCTGCGACTGGATCGTCGCGGAGGCTGAATCCGCGAATATGACATTCAAGTTGGAAGTCGTGTTTCCGGCCGGCGTGCAGGCCCCGCAGTTTGGGGGGGACGCACCCGCTCCGATGCGCTCCATCAGCGTGACCGTTCGATTGCTTTCCACGTGTCGCAATCGAACAGTAAGATCGCCGACCCGCGGATGGGAAATCTGCACCGCGACACGCAGTGTGTAGACCTGCCCGCAATTCGGAGGCGACACGCTCGATTCCGATACGGCCTGCGCGCCGCCGCAGTCCGGAATCGGCAGACCCCCGGCACTGACATTGACGATACGTTCCTGCGGCAGATCGATCTCGACGTTCCAGAGCTGAGGCGACTGACCGCCGTTGTACGTCACCGTCGCAGGCTCGCAGGATGTCAAGCGCAATGCGGTTATTTCAAGAGGTGTTGAATCGTTGGACGGCACACCACAGAATGACATCGATGCGGCACGTCGCCATTCCATTTGGAAATCGCCATCCCCGCCGAAAGTAAGTCGCCCGTCGAACGGATCCGATCCGTGGCCAAAGAAATCCGCCGGTACCGGATGCGCACAGAGATCAAAGAGCGTGCGACCGTCCAAGCATGTCGGGATCCGCCAGCAGTCCCGACCGGCCGGGACCAGAATCGGCCCGCCGAATCCGATCAGCGCATCGACAAACGGATGCACATCCTTACCGTCGCAAGCGCCGTCTCCGTTCAAGTCGGCGCAGCCCGAAGGATCACAACCGCCGCCGGCGCTGATGAGCGCAGCGGCAAAGCCCGGTATGTCCTGCAAATTGACCGCCCCGCTGCCATTTATGTCGCCAGGACATGGACAAGCAGCCGCCGTTGGCGTTGCGTGGACAGAGATCACATAGGCGGCCGCGAGAGCGCTGGCGATCAACCCAAGGGCAAACCGAGTCATTTCTCCCCTCCGGGCCCCCGAGTTCGAAACGGTGAGTTCAACAGTACGGTGAGAAGCGAACATCCAATTCGTGCGGCATTCCCGCCCGCAATTCGATCGGCTGCATCGCCCTAGGACCGATAATAACTAAGAGAGTTTGCCCAGTCAACGAAATTACGTGCTTCAAAGAACGGGGCGACCGAGAGCCACGGCTCGACCAGATGGGATCAGGGGAGTTGGTAGCTGCCGACCCGACGCTGACTCCAGATGTCGGTGGTCGGCGTGAATGCCTTCCGATCGGCTTCACCCAACGCGAGACGAATTTTCCGATTCTCGTCAGCCGCACGCCTTAGCACGCCTCCCGACGGCTCCACAACCAAATCGATTGCTCGATCATCTCCCGCGATCACAAAGACTCGGTTCTCCGCCGCGCGCGCCCGAGCGATTCGCTCATCGCATTTTCCGCGGTCCGCGACGATAACCTGAGCGCCGTCCAATGCGGCGCAGCGCGCTGCAGCGAAACATTGCAGTGCGCCGCAGGGCATCACGACGACACGCGCATGCTGCATTGCCAGCGAAGCGACCACCTCGCTTGTTCCACGCCGGCATTCGATCTCCGCCACGCGATCCGTCGGCACATTGCCGAATGGCGACTGACGATCCAGAAGGCGAGATCGTAACTGCTGGGAAATCGCCTGTGGTCGCGGTGACTTCGGCTGCAATTCCGCAACCACAAGTTCGTCCCGATGAATGCCCGCCGTGGATTTAGTCATGCCGTCGGCGTCGACGATACGGCTTTGACCTACGTAAGACATGCCCGACGCTTCATGCCCGCTCTTGCTGCAACTGATGAACGGCAAGCCGAATTCAATCGCTCGAGCAGCGAGCAGGAAATCCGGCTGAATATTAGCGTAAGAGCCTTCGTTCGCGCTCGCGTTGACCCATGCCGTCGGCTGGACCACGAATTCTGCGCCCCGTGCAGCCAGCGTTGCAGTGATTTCCGGCATTCGCAGGTCGGCGCAGATCTGTACGCCCATTCGTCCGAGTTCGGTGTTTATCACGACCGATTCTTCACCCGCCGAGAACCATCTGCGATCACAATCCCACATGAATTGTTTTCGAACCAACTGAACAAGTCGCCCGGTCCGATCGAAGACGGCTGCGGTGTTAAAGAGGCGCTCCCCGTCCTCCTCGACGATCCCCGCAACGATCCAGATTCGATGGGCAGCGGCTTGTCTCGAAAACCGCGCGATTACCGCGGGGGTTCGCTCAATATCGGCATGACGATATCGATCAGCGGATTCCAGCCAGTATGAAGGATAGACGACTTCGGGATACACAAGCAGATCGGCGTTCGCGGCTTTCGCGCGCTCAGCCATGGACTCGACACGCGGCCATACACCGGATGCCGCGTCCATGCCGACGGCTTCGAGCTGTGCACAAGCGACGCGCATCACGAGACTCACCCGCCAGATTCTATCACTGCATGCAGAATTGCAGTAGCGCGCTTCGGTTCATATAATCCGGTTGGATCAAGCGATTGGCCGTAAAGTGATTGAGGAATGAGTCCCCTCGAATGGGCAAACGTGATTATTACGAAGTGCTCGGCGTCGCGCGCGGCGCCTCGGACGACGACATCAAGAAAGCCTATCGGCGACTGGCGAAGCAGTTTCATCCCGATCAGAACCGGAACGATAAGAACGCTGAATCCCGATTCAAGGAAGTGCAGGAAGCATATTCGGTTCTGTCGGATCGCGGAAAGCGCGCCCAATACGACCAGTTCGGTCATGTCGAATCTTCGCCGGGCGGTGCCCAGGGCACTCCAGGCGGTGTAAGGTACACATGGACCGGCGGTGGACCGGGGCAGAGCATCAACATCGAAGATCTGGCCGACATGTTCGATTTTGAGTCGATCTTCGGCGAACGATCTCGTGGCGTGCAAGGTGCTTCACCGTTTGATTTTGTCGGCCAGGACGCCAGGCGACGTTCTCGCGGCCCTGTGCACGATTCTTCGCGAGACATTGAGTTTCCCGTGTCGCTCACCTTCGATCGAGCTGTTCGGGGAACGACCATCGAATTGGATCAGCCATCTTCTGATGGCACGCGACAGCGCATTCGCGTGACAATTCCTCCGGGGGTCCGGGACGGGCAGAAAGTTCGCGTTCGCGGCAAAGGCGCATCCGGGCGCGGCCGCCGTCCTCCCGGCGATTTGTATGTCGTCGTGCACATCCAGACGCATCCCTTTTTTCATCGCGATGGCGACGACATCTATGTCACTGTGCCGGTCACGGTCGCCGAAGCGGTGCTGGGGGCTAAGGTGGATGTTCCCACAATTGATGGCCGCAGTACCGTGACGATTCCTCCGGGTACGCCCAGCGGGGCGAAGCTGCGTCTTGCCGGCATGGGCGTCGCGCACTCGTCGCGAAACGACCGGGGTGACCTATATGCCGTCGTGAAAATTGTTCCGCCACGATCGCTGACCGCGGAACAACGCCGGATCATGGAAGAGTTCTCCAGGGAAGATCAGACCAGACCGCGCGACGGAATTTGGTGACAGCTTGCTCAAACCGATCGCACAACGCGGAGCGCCCGCCGTGGCGGCGATGCTTGCCGCGCTGCTCGCTGTCAGTGCGCACGCCAGAGGCGATGAAACAAATCGGCTGCCAACCGGTACGACGGCCAGTCAAGGCGTGGCCGGGCGCGGCGAATCGCAGCCATGCGACCACGTGGCCCATGACGACGGTCGTCGATTTCAAGACGACCGCCGCGTGCAACACTGGTGGTTTACGATGGGCTGGGGGTTTCTGATCCTTGTGACTTTTTTTGCCGGTGCGACCGCAATCATCGTTTTCTCGCGGCGCTTCCGCACGCTTCTGCGATCCGAAGCCGCCCCACCGACACCATCGGAAGACCTATGGGCGATGCACAAGACGCCGCCCATCGACGAAAACGTCTTCGAAGAATTCGAAACACGCCATGACGCCGAAGACCCAATCGAGTTCGAAGATGGATTCGATGAGAAGCCTGAAGACGATGACAGCGGCTTCACGGGTGAGGACAAGGACGATGACGACGAACCACCCGGACGATGAGCGCCACTCCCCCGGCCGGTGAATCCTGTCGCTGCCCGCTCATTCTTCAATGCACTTCACGGAAGCGATTCGAGGAAACGAATCAGCGCCCTTCTTTCATCGGCCGCCAGATTAGTGCCAAACTCGTGTCCCATGTTGCCATTCCCCGGAAGTAATGTGTCAAACGTGAATCGCTGTGCGGGCAATCCCGCGGGAAAGCGCTTTGTTCGTTCGCCGGATGGACGCAGCAAATCGTCGAGCGTCGGCACCGAACCGTTATGAAGGTAAGGCGCTGTGCGCCGGAGCGTGAGCAGTGGAGCCACTCGCACGAATCCGAATCCCACTCTCGAATACTCCAATTTCGAGGGCACTTTTCGGGCATTCGGCGATACGACGTAGGTCTCCTGATGCCGACGCCGATCCGGCGGCAGGAGTTGCTGCGCGAAAATCGAGTCAAGATTCAGATGGGCGTCAGTGCCGATGCCGCCCGCGCGAAGGTCCTCCGCTTCGTCGCCATGGGTGATCCCGTCACCGTCCGCATCAAACGGCAGGAGCCACGAATTGCTGAATACCTGCGGCCCAAACTCGGGATGCGTTTCATGGCAGCTCAGGCAGCCGTCAAACGTCTGAATGGACCGAAGTTTCATATGCCGCGCAAGCGGGATGAACGAGTCGGGTTCGTCTTCGTCGGGATGATCGAAATGGCAATTGTCACAACGCAACATTGCATCGATCGGCTTGGGCATCGGCCGTGCAAGCGTCCCGGGGGAATGATTGTGGCAGGTCGCGCAGCGCACGCCGATCAGATCAGTCATCGGCCTGGATCGATCAAGAGGAACCACGGCTGTCCTCGTGCGTGCATCAGCCGGTACCCGCGCCTCCCGACCGAAGACGATGCGCTGATTGAGAATTCGTCCGGTCTCGCGATCAGTGAAAATGCGAAGCCCTTCGGCAATCAATGGATCACTTGTGTCGCCGTGTGCGGGCCAGTTATGCCGCGTCAGCAACGAACGGATGCGATCCGCCCCATACATTTTCGGAATCCGCGATAAGGCGTCCTTGCTTGGCGTCTGCATGGCGAATTCCGGCCAGTGATTTCCCGCGTTCGAGTCCGACTCGCGGCCGAATGTTCCGACGTTGCGAAAATCCAGCGTCAGCGCGCGCGACAGAATCTCGTAGTCCACGTGGTCTTCGAATGACAGGCCGACCAGCCGGGCCAGCTTGTCCGCGGATACATGCATTCGGGATGTGATTTCGGCGACGGGATCAGCCTTGAAGGAAGAGTCCTTGCCCATCCATGAATAATGCGACACGCCCAATCCACTAAGGCTCGACGGGATGCTGACAGGATTGAACACCGTGTACTTCGGGCTCTTTGCATTCGCGAGGTATTTCGATTCGCCCCATTTATCACGCCAGTAGTGCTGAAGATTCGCCAGCGGGACGAATCCATCCATTCGCGCGTCAACGCTCTGATCAAGACGCCCTGGTCCCGCGAGTAGCATGAGAGCCTGAGTCACCCGGGCAGGCGGCAGCTTCATTGTTCGGTGCCATTCATCAATGCTCACCGCGCCGTCGCCATTCGTGTCGAACTTGAATTCTCCGGTGAGACCCTCCGCGGCGATAAGCTCCGCTTCGCTGATCGGCTTGCTCGATCCGGGCCGACGAATCAAATGCGACTCGTTCATGGCAAGGGACGAGGCAAAAATAAGACCGAGATAGATGTTCGTATTCGGCGTGCCGTAGAGGATCGTGCCATCGTCATCGACTGTCGCATGACAATACCAGCAATTGAAGCCGTAACGGCCGGTGCCCTTGCGTGTCCGCCTGTCCATTTCCTCGCGAACACCGAGAAAACCCGTGCTGATGCTGAACAACCCGGCCTTACCCCTGGGATCGTTCGGCGTCGGCACGAATCCCGCCACCTCGGGATTGGCGAGCAGCCCCCCCTTCAATTGCCAACGGTCTGCAAACACCAGGTCCGGATGTCTGTCCAGATTCAGATCAATCGGAGTTTCCGGGATGTTCAGATCAATATCCCGATCGAAGGCCACCCCAACGATGCCAGTCCAATACTCCGCCGAGGCATTGACGCGGCGACCATCCTCAGTCGAAGCCTCCGGGCCGAGAAAATCGTTCAGCCACGCGATCTCGTCCTGTGACAATTGCGCCGACTCCTGCGACAGACCGACCGACGCGACTGAAATGAATGCAATGGCGACCGAGCAGATCATCGGCAAGTTCCTTTTGTGGCGATCGACGCGAAGAAAACAATGAACTCCGCGCGGATTATATCCAAGGCGACAACCGTCGCGCCGAGGTGCATCTCGTCGCAGTCTGCAAACAATCGCTGGAAATTGGAACCCCGGAGGGCTTCGATCGGAAGGAAAGTTGTGCGACCATACGATCAGCCGGCAAGCACTTCGACCGACGACTCACTGAGCGAGGCCTTCAGCTTGCGAAGGGCCCTCACTTCGATCTGCCTGACGCGCTCCTTGCTCAGGCCGAATTCCCGGCCGATTTCATCGAGCGTTCTTCCGCCGCCCTGACCGGAGATGCCGAAATGCTGTTCAACGATTGCCCGCTCGCGCGGTTCCAACCGAGCCAGACAGCCGGCGACGCGCGTTCTGAGCTGCTCGGCGTCGGACTCCGAGGGAAAAGGAATCGACCGAGGGTCATCCGCGGAGGCGAGCACCTCTTCGAAACCTGTGCGGAATCGGGTGGAGCGAGTGCGCTCATCTGGAACGCTTCGCGCGAACGCCCTTGTTATGGCCCATGTTGCATAGGTGCTGAAGCGGAAGCCTCGCGAGTAGTCGAATTTCTCCACGGCGCGAATCAGTGCCATATTCCCGTCACTGATCAGTTCGAACAGATCGGACGCAGTCCATCCGGCTGCGTGCCGCTTCGCGATGCTCACCACCAATCGCAAGTTCGCCTGAATCAGTCGGTTCTTTTCGACTGTCGCCGCTTCGATGAATCGATCCACGGAATCCGCATTTGCGGCGGACGCGTTCGCCGGATCCGCCGCGATCTCCCGGCGAGCCATCTCGGCGCGATGGAGCAGGTAGTTCATTTGTCGGAACAACCGCCGTTCCCGTGCGGCCGATAGCAGCGGCGTGCGGTAGAGTTCCTGCAAATAGGACGGAAGCTGTGACGGAATGCGCGTGATCGCCGGATCTTCGACTGGCTCGTCATCGATCTCGGCCACGCCATCCAGGAGCATCGCCGACTCCGCGTCCGGCGAATCAAACTCGTCGCAGTAAATATACTCGATTGGCGAAGCCGCATACTGCGATATCCGCGAGCGATGAATCAGCGACCGAATCTCTCGCTCGGTTTTGCCGAATCGCAACGCCAGATCGCGAATCGAATCGCCTGCCGAATGCGAATCATGCACGACTTTCTCAAGCGGTTGACGGGCCGCGGATTCATTGCGATCGAACAACGCAACCGACGGATTCTCGAAGTCGAACCGGCGCAGCGTGTAGCGAATCGTCTCGACCGCTCGTCCGGTTTCCTCGGCAAGTCGAACCGTAACGGCATGCAGAGACGCCAAGCCGTCCGCGGTCAACTCCCGCGCCCGTCGCACAATCCGCTGTCGCTCACCTTCGTCCATCAACCGGAACGACGAACCTCGCCGAACCAGATCGAGATTTCTCGAAATGAAGACCTGAACCGCGCGCGTTGTGAAGATCGGCTTGGTTCGGCCCTGCCCCAGATCGAACCAGATCGAGACCAGACCGCGTGAGCGCCACCGCGAGATCGTCTTCGTGGACACCTTGAACCGCGCCGCCAAAGCCTCTGCATCGCACGCGCCACGTCCCGCCGCCTCAAGCGGCAATGGGTGGGCTCGCGTCAGATCATCGGCCATCTCGACGAGATCCTCGATCAGACTCTTGCCGCCATAGACCGTCTCGTCCGCGTCACCGCGCGAGCGGAACCCAGTGACCAGATATTCCACGAAAGAATAGGGATAGTCCTTCTTTGAATCGACGAGGGAGATCGCACGGATGATACCTTCGATGTGATGCAGACGATGACGCCATGGCGACAGACCCAACTGGTGCCGCAGACGTGCAACTGACTGGCAACAAAACGATCTCATCGGCGTCCTGCATCCTCCCGGGAGAGTACACAAACTTCAGCAGGCGAATGCCCTCCGCGGCCGACCGTGCGATGTCGGGCTGCCAGAAGGCGGTGGGCGGCCCTTGTCCGGGCCACAACGTCTCTCAATCTAGTCTAGCACGACCGATCGACTTCTTTCAATCCATTTCTTTTATGAAATTATCGGCACCTTTCGCCGTAAAGTCAATCCTCATCGGCGTTTGAAGCAGCCTCACTGGACAGCAGCCCCTGCCGAGGCCAACATAGCGATCCATCGCCGCACGCATCGGCGCCGGCAAAACAAAAAAAGCGATCACGACAGGGGTCAAATCGACCCGACCGTCGAGATCCGGGGTGTCAAGATGGCACACATCGAGCCGTTTCGAGGAATTCGATACACCTTACAAGACGTCAGCGAGCTGATTGCGCCGCCTTACGACATCCTGTCTGAGAAGGACAAATCCACGCTGCTTGGCAAGGACGACCACAATATCGTCGCCATTGATCTGCCCTACGTTCCACCGAAGAACGCCGGACCCGATCAGGTCTATGCCCAGGCGGCGGGCGATCTGACTCGATGGCTCGATATTCGGACGCTTCGACACGATCCGAAGCCCGCGTTGTATGCCTACCACCAGACTTACAAACTCGGCGGTCGCACACTGACCCGAAAGAAGTTCTTCGCAAGACTGCACCTTGAGGAATTCGGCAAGGGCAGCGTCTTTGCGCACGAGCAAACCTTCGGCGGCCCCAAGGAAGATCGCCTGAAGCTCACTGTTGCAACGCGATGCAACCTGAGTCCGATCTTTGGACTCTATCCCGATGCGGACAATGAAATCAGCGGACTGATCGACGAAGCTATTCATCGCGCGCCCGATCAGTTTGGGCAAATGGATCATGTCGCCAATCAGCTCTGGGTCATTGATGACGCGCCCACGATCAAGGCGATCCAGGTTCGGATTGCCGACAAACCGATCTTCATCGCCGACGGCCACCACCGCTACGGCACGGCACTGATGTACCGTCAGAACATGCTCGATCAGATGGGCGGCCTCGCTGATAACGATCCGGTCAACTATGTGCTCGCGGTGCTCGGCGGAATGGAGGATCCGGGCGCATCGATCCAGCCCTATTTCCGCACCGTGTCACACATGGGCCACGTCACGGCCAATGACCTGCAATCGCTGCTGAGCGAAGCCTTTCATTGGACGCCATGCCCCATGCCGAAGTCCGCCGATGATCTGGCGACCGCGATGTCGTCGCATGGCATGTCCTCGATGGCGATCTACATTTCCAAGGATGACGCCTGTGTGATCATCTCGCCGAAGCAGGCAGATCTGCTTGCCGAGTCCGAGCCATCGCATCACCCGGAATGGCGCAAGCTCGCGTATACGATTCTGCATCGATACATCTTTGATCGCCTGCTGCAACCGAAGCTCAACAACGGAAAGCCACTCGAAATCCACTATCACAAGACAATGGAGGAGGCCGTCCGCGACGCGCGCAACGACGGCGGCATCGCCTGCCTGATGCCCGCCACTACGATGAGCCAGTTGCGCGAGATCTGCCTGGCCGGCGAACTCATGCCGCAGAAGTCGACCTACTTCTTCCCGAAGCTGGCGACGGGGATGGTGATCAATCCGCTCTACTAGTCGTCAGTATTTGAAGTGCTTGATCGGCTCGCCGTGAATGCCGAGTTGGGTCATTGCGTCGACACCGATCTGAAGATGCATCTCCGACCACATCCGGGTAACTCGGGCGTCGCTTTCCTCGGTTTTGATTCCGTCTGGCGTAATCGGCACATCGGACACCAGAAGCAGCGCGCCGCGTGAGATTTCATTCTTGTGACCGACGATGAAGATCGTGGCGGTCTCCATGTCGATCGCGATCGCCGTCATGCCCTGCAAACGTCGCTTGAAGTCTTCGTCATGTTCCCAGACGCGCCGATTTGTCGTGTAGACAACGCCCGTTCGATAATCCAGACCGCGCTGAACGATTTTTTCGGAAACAAACTTGTGCAGCTTGAATGAAGGCAGCGCGGGAACCTCGGGCGGGAAGTAATCGTCGCTCGTGCCCTCGCCTCGAATCGCCGCAATTGGCAGGATGAAATGCCCAATTTCCGTTGTATTTTTCAATCCGCCGCACTTGCCGAGAAACAGCACGCCGCGCGGACCGCGAGCCGTGAGCAAGTCCATGATGATCGCGGCATTCGGTGAACCGATTCCGAAATTGACGATGGTCAACCCGTCGGCATTTGTCGCCGCCTGCATCGGCCGGCCTTCTCCCTGCAAGTCGCAGGAAAACTGCTCCGCAAATTTCTCGACATAATGGCTGAAATTCGTGAGCAAAACGTAGTCGCCAAACTGGTCGATGGACATGCCGGTGTAGCGCGGCAGCCAGTTCCTCGCGATTTCGATCTTGGTGGTCAATGCTGTCTCCACGAATCGGCGGGCGACGCGGCGTTATCCGGCGCCCCTTAACTGCGGCATTGTACTCCGCCGCGCCCATGTGTGAATCCAGGCAAATCACGGTGAATGCGCTTCCCCCTTTCCCCCAACCCCCGACTTGATCCTGAAACAACGCCGAGTCCCCGGCGAAACTCCCCCCGCTCCATGCCAAACCGGTGTTTGACAACTCCGCCACTTTAGTTAGCTTATGGTCATTTTATTGGTTGATACTTTATGAGTTATCTAGATTGCTTCTTATTAGTATAGGAGAATTTCGAGCATGTTGATGCCATGTCTCATTCGCCGTCACGCGTTTAGTCTTATCGAGTTGCTGGTCGTCGTCGGAATCATCGCCATTCTCATCGGAATTCTCCTTCCTGCCCTGTCGAATGCGAGACAAATGGGCATGCGCACCAAGTGCCTGGCCAATCTCAGGCAGATCGGCACCGCAGTCACCATGTATCTCGGTGACAATGACGATCGGTATCCGATGACAATGGAGACGGATTCGAACGGCTCGCCAACAACGATCAGTTGGTGGTCGATTGAAAATTATCAGGCCGCACTAAACCGCTACATCCAGGTTGACCGAGGCGGCGTGGACGCCTCCGGAATGGCACGAGGTGGCGTCTCAAGCGTCTGGTACGATCCCGCCGACCCGGATGCCGCACAACCTGCCATGTGGGGCTCCTTCTCGGACAACGGCCTGATCACCGGCGTTCCTCGCCAGCAGAGTGAAATCAAATCGACCTCAGCGACGGTCTATGCGACATTGAGAGAAAAGAATTGGGCCCGGATCGTCGGGACCGAAGTACCCAACCCCCTGCCGATCGACAACCCTGAGCACGCATTCTGGTCCAGCGAATATTTCGACATGTGCCTCGATCCGTGGAGTCCGACCGACGACCCCGATGATCCCTATCACTGGGCGACCGGCCGCGCCCGACCGCCCTGTGAAGATTTTCCCGCTGATCCGGCGTGCGGCGACTGGGCCCAGCAGATCGACGGGCGATCACCTCTTTTTCAGAACAACCGGCCGCGATATGGCGCTGGTCAGCCCTACCTGTTCTGCGATGGCCACGCCGAGGTCATGCGTTTCGAGGACACCTACCATGACCCGGACGGCAACATGTGGGACGTCCACTGAATTCCGGCAAGGAAAATCAACCTTTCACAATCACCTTGAATCCGCCATAAGCCATCTTCTTGCAGTCAAACGGCATCTTCTTACCAGCCATCATCTTGTGAATTCGTGGATCGTTCATGACGCTGGCGTTGACCTTGTCCCGATGAGCCCTGGATTTGTAGTGGATCATCGCCAGCACCACCGTTTCATTCGACTTCGTCTTGACCATTTTCGGAAACGGCAATGGTCCGCCCTTGATGTTCAGATCGTCCCCGAGACATTCGTAATACTCCAGAGCGCCATGCTCTTTCCATAGCTTGGCAGCCTTCCTGGCAAGGGCGCGATACTCAGCGACATTCTTCGTCGGGAGCGGCAGTACAAATCCATCAACATAGCTCATCGGCGGGTCCCTTTCTCATTCAAACGGATCGGCGGCCTGTCCACGCGGACAACCCGCAGTTTCATGCAATCGACCGGGTTTGTCGAGATTGCCCCGAGTTGCAGTCGGACACGACACGTAGGCGCTTTGGAAATCACGTCATTCCGTCTACGATGGCTCCATGCGGATCGACCTGCATACCCACATATTACCGGAGAACTGGCCGAATCTCCGCGAGAAGTACGGCTACGGCGGCTTTGTACAACTGGATCATTACGCCCCTTGTCGAGCCCGGATGCACATCGACGGCGCGTTCTTCCGTGAGATCGAGGCCAACTGCTGGGATCCGAAAACCCGCATCGCGGATTGCGATGGCGTCGGCATCCAGTTGCAGGTGCTCTCTACCGTGCCTGTCATGTTCAGCTACTGGGCCGAGCCGCAGCACGGGCTGGACCTTTCCATGCTGCTTAACGATCACATCGCCGGCGTCGTTCGCGACCACCCGACGCGATTCGCCGGGCTGGGCACCATTCCGATGCAGGACGCCGATCTTGCAGTCAAGGAACTGGAGCGATGTGTCAATGACCTGGCACTCCGCGGCGTTGAAATCGGGAGCAACATCAACGATAGGAATCTTGACGACCCTGAATTCTTCCCGATCTTCGAGGCCGCACAGGAACTCGGGGCCGCTGTCTTCGTGCATCCCTGGGAGGTCATCGGGAAAGAACGCATGCCGAAATACTGGCTACCGTGGCTCGTCGGAATGCCTGCGACGACTTCGATGGCCGTCTGCTGCATGATTTTTGGTGGCGTGTTTGAGCGCTTGCCGGGTCTAAAGGTGTGCTTTGCCCATTGCGGTGGCAGTTTTCCCTTCACGCTGGGACGAATTCAGCACGGCTTCGAGGTGCGTCCCGACTTGTGTGCGGTGGACAACCCGGTTCCTCCGATCGACTACGTCGGCCGATTCTACATGGACACACTGGTGCATGACGCCGATACGCTTCGCTTCGTTATGAAACGCTTCGGAGCAAACCGTCTCGCCCTGGGTAGCGATTATCCGTTCCCCCTTGGCGAATCGCGGCCCGGCAGTTTGATTGACTCCATGACCGACCTCACCGCGTACGAGCGGGAGCGAATGCTCTGGGGCACTGCCGCGGAGTTTCTCGGTCTTCAATTCGGCTGACGGCCCGCCAAAAACGCCCTAAAGACCGTCACGACAACATTGCCTGTTTGAAACAACACGACTTCTACGGCTACACTTCCGCCATGTCTGTTTACTCCGATGCCCCGCAATCATGGGATTCAGCAGAATCCACCGCCCTGCGCCTCGACGCGGCCGATCCGTTGCGTGAATGGCGCGATCATTTTCACATGCCGATCGCACCTGACGGCAACACCCATCTCTATTTCTGCGGGAACTCGCTCGGCCTGCAACCCCGATCCGCTCGACAACTCCTCATGGAAGAATTGGACGACTGGGCGGCCCTCGGCGTCGAAGGCCACTTCGACGGCCGCCGACCGTGGTACCCCTATCACGAGCAGTTTCGCGAATTGGGCGCGAGACTCGTCGGAGCGCACCCCGGCGAAGTCGTCATCATGAACAGCCTGACAGTCAACCTGCACCTGCTCATGGTGAGCTTCTATCGTCCGCATGGCCGACGATGCAAGATTCTCATCGACTGGCCCGCATTTCCATCCGACATCTACGCAGTCAAGTCACAGCTGACCTTCCGGGGATACGACCCTGACGAGAATCTCATTGTCGCCCGGCCGAGCGGTGACCGGCACACACTCCTGACGCATGACGTTGAGAGTCTGATCGAACGCCACGGCTCCGAGATCGCCCTTGTCCTCTTTGCCGGTGTCAACTACTTCACCGGCCAGTTCTACGACATCAAGCGAATCACGGCCTTTGCGCGTGCTCGGGGCTGCGTCGTCGGTTGGGACCTTGCCCATGCCGCGGGAAATGTGCCATTGGCATTGCACGATTGGGACGTCGACTTCGCCGCTTGGTGCAATTACAAGTATCTCAATGGCGGCCCCGGTGCCGTCGCCGGAGCATTCGTTCATGAACGCCACGGCCGTGATGCGTCGCTTCCGCGATTCGCCGGCTGGTGGGGCAACGATCCCTCCACGCGATTCAGGATGCATCTTCAGCCGGACTTCATTCCGCGCGAAGGCGCAGAGGGCTGGCAGCTTTCGAATCCGCCGATCCTGGCCATGACTCCCGTGCTCGCCTCGATGCGGACTTTTGACAAAGTCGGGATGAACGCCTTGCGTCAGAAATCGCTGAAACTGACGGCGTATCTCGAGTTCTTGATCGACGGAATCGCCGGAAAGCCCTACGAGATCATCACTCCGCGCGAACCATCGGAGCGAGGCTGCCAACTATCCATTCTCGCAAGGGACAATCAAAAAACGCTCTTCGCCCGCTTGAAGGCCGCGCACGTCATCGGCGATTTCCGGGAGCCCAACGTAATTCGAGTAGCGCCGGTGCCGCTCTACAACTCGTTTCACGATATCTGGCGCCTCGCTCGTATCCTTGCTGACTCGGCGCACTGAGATCGCCGTGACAGCGACCGGAAAATCGGCAGATTCTGCTCTCACCGAGAATATGGATCGGGAAATTCCGCACTTCGCGTCGGTCTAGTCCGCCGCCAGCCGGTCGAACATTTCAAGAACAGGCGCCCTTGCCGTCTCGCTCCGCATTCCGTTGAATACGTCCAACATGACACGCACGCATCAACCTCGTTTCACGATCGTCGGCGGCGGACTTGCGGGCGGCGTGCTCGCAAACTACCTCGGCGCTGCGGGCTTCGAAGTCCATGTCTATGAAAAACGGCCCGATCAGCGAAAAGCCGGCGTAATCGGTGGTCGCTCGATCAATCTGGCCCTTTCCGTTCGAGGAATGCACGCGCTGGGCGAAATCGGCGTCCTCGACTCGGTCATGAAACAGGCCGTCCCCATGCCCGGCCGCATGATTCACGCCATCGACGGCTCGACCGTGTTCCAGCCTTACGGCACCCGCGGCGAGGCCATCAATAGCGTCTCCCGCGGCGGACTCAATTGCATTCTGCTCGATGCCGCCGAGCGATATGCCGGCGTCAAACTTCATTTCGATCACAAGTGCCTTGACGTTGACATCGACACCGGGGAGACCACCTACGAACGATCCGGCGGCCAAATCGTCAAGGCATCGGGAGATATCGTCATCGGCGCTGACGGCGCGTTCAGTCCGGTCCGAGCGCGCATGCAGCGCCTTGATCGGTTCGACTACAGCCAGAATTATCTCGAGCACGGATACAAGGAACTGCACATTCCACCGGCCGACGGCGGCGGTTGGCGCATTGAGAAGAACGCACTGCACATCTGGCCACGGCGAAGCTATATGATGATCGCGTTGCCCAATGCCGACGGTTCCTTCACGGTGACATGCTTCTGGCCGTTCGATGGCGCGAATGGCTTTAATAACCTGCGCAATGGCACCGACGTCGTGGCCTACTTCAACGAGCACTTTCGCGACGCCGTGCCATTGATGCCCACCCTTGCGACCGACTTTTTCGAAAATCCAACCAGTACGCTTGTCACGGTGCGCTGCGCCCCGTGGTATTACAAGGATCGCGTGGTCATGCTGGGCGACGCGGCACATGCCATCGTTCCCTTTTTCGGGCAGGGGATGAACTGCGCATTTGAGGACTGCACGGCGCTCATCGAGCGAATCAGAAGTGCCGACGGCGACTACGAATCGGCTTTTCGCGCCTTTAACCACGATCGCAAGCGACACGCCGACGCCATCGCTGATCTCGCGCTGCAGAACTTCATCGAAATGCGCGACAAGGTCGGCGACCCCGCCTTTCTGAGAAAGAAGCAATGGGAAAAGCGGCTGCACCGCTGGTTTCCGAAGTCGTACACCCCGCTATACGAACTGGTCAGCTTCACGCGCGTCGGCTACGCAGACGCCGTCGACCAGGCAAGGCGACAGGAGCTTGCCATCGCATTGATAATGCAGCTGCTCATTGTCGGCGTATCAATCGTCATTTTGCTGATCCTGGCGCTGAGCTATTTCGTCAGGTAAAGCATGGCTGCGCGGACAGACGCTATTCGACCGCCTCAACGGAATGCACGCCGATCTCGCGGCCTGATTCAGATCCGGCCGACGGATGTCGCGTAAAAGATTGGAGTACATCGCTCATGGCGCTGACCTACGGCAGTTACCTGAAAATCGAGGAACTCCTGAGCCTTCAGGAGCCGAAGTCTTTTCCGCCGGAGCATGATGAGATGCTCTTCATCGTGATCCATCAGACCTACGAGCTCTGGTTTCGACTCATGCTGCATGAACTGGACAAAGTCTGTGGCGACTTCACCCGGAACGACCTGTTCGGGGCCATCCATACGTGGAAGCGCCTCCGAACAATCCTGAAGACGCTCGTCGGGCAGCTCGATATCCTCGAAACGATGACGCCGATGTCGTTTGCCAGCTTTCGCGACCGCCTCGAAACCTCGTCAGGCTTTCAATCCGCGCAGTTTCGAGAGTTTGAATTTATCCTGGGGAACAAGCGACCGGAGATGTTGAAACCGTGCGCGGGAGAGCCTCAGGGCCTCGCGCGCGTCGAGAAACGGCTGCATTCTCGCAGCGTCGTCGATCACTTCTATGACTTTCTGGCGCACCAAGGCGTCGAGATTCCGCCGGCGCTGCGATCAAAGCCGATCGAGGCTTCGACCCAACCCAGCCCGGAGGTTCAGGAAGCGATCCTTGGGCTATACAAATCAGGTGACCGTAGCGCGGTCGTGATTCTATTCGAACTCATGACCGACTTCGATGAAGGCCAGCAGGAATGGCGATATCGACACGTCAAAGTGGTCGAACGCACAATCGGGAACAAGCAAGGCACCGGCGGGTCACTCGGAGTTGAATTCCTTAAGCGATCATTGTTTCAGCCTGTTTTTCCGGATCTCTGGGCGATTCGGCACAGGCTCTAAATCCGACGGCCGCCGACCCGCGATCTGCCGACTGACTCACGCTCGGCTCAGGATGCAGCCGACCCGCTTCACAAAGCATCGCCGATGCGTGAAGCCGACGTAGGAGAAACCGATCATGCTTTATGATATCTCTCCTCCGATCACGCCGACGCTTGGTGTCTGGCCGGGTGACACATCCGCGTCGCGAGAGATACTCTGCGACATACATCGCGGAGACTCCATCACGCTGTCAACGCTGCGCGCCACCGTCCATCTTGGCGCGCACGCCGACGGGCCGAACCACTACGGCAAAGACGCGCCGGCGATCGATCAACGTGCGCTGGACTACTACCTCGGCCCCTGCCTTGTGGCACACGTAGGCGTAGCTCGCGGCGCGCGGGTCGATCGGTCTGCCGTCGAAGCGGCATTGGACCGTTTGCGCGTTGAGCCAGTTGAGCGGCGCGCAGCCGAAGAACGTGGTCAACCGAAAATGTTGAAGTTGCCGCCCCGACTATTGATCGCGACAGGAACGTTTCCTGACCCATTTCGATGGAATAACGATTTTGCCGCGCTCGATCCAGCCCTCGTCGATGGCCTGCACGGCCTCGGCGTCGTCACCGTCGGTATCGACACACCAAGCGTTGACCTGATCGATTCAAAAGACCTGCCGGCGCATGCGGCATTCCTTCGCAATGACATGGCGATTCTGGAAGGACTTGCACTCAATGACGTGCCGGAGGGGATCTATGAACTAATAGCGCTGCCGCTGCGCCTCGTCGGTTTCGACGCCAGCCCCGTTCGTGCGATACTTCGCTCAATGCCTGAATCAATCGCCCGCTAGCGCCCGACGGCCGCGATCACTTTCAATTCAACGGCGATGGGCGTCGGAAGCGAGCCGACTTCGACAGTCGTGCGAGTCGGATTCGGCTTTCCGGGACCCGCGAAGTGCTCGGCGTACAGCCGGTTAAAGGTCTGGAAATCTTTCTTCATGTCCGTAAGGAACACCTGCACATCGACAATGTCTTCCCATCGAGCGCCGGCATCTTCAAGGACAAATCGAATGTTCTCAAATACGGCCAGCGTCTGAATCCTGACGTCATATGCGACCACCGCGCCGTCCGCACCGAATGTGACGCCGGGGATTTCCCTGCTTCCCCGCTTTCGCGGACCGATGCCCGATAGAAACAGAAAATCGCCGACGCGCTTGGCATGTGGAAACGCCCCGACCGGTTCTGGCGCACGACTGCTGTCAAAATCCATTACCGAACCCCTATGATGCTCCGCTTAACTTTCCGCTCCGGCATTGTATCCGACCGTCGCCGCTTGCAAGCCGCTTCGGCGTGCGAAAGAATGACCAACTTGAACTCACGAAGCTGTCCAGGCCCGCCGAGATTATGTCATGGCAAAAAACCGGCCGATTCCCAACGTACTTGCCCGAAAGCTCGCCCTGGCATTCGCGGCTCATTTCATGCTGGCGACGCAGCCCGGCTGCAACGGCGGCATACACCGAAAAGGCGAGCATCAGATCGGCATTAGCGGCTCATTCGGACATGCCATCAAAGGTGAAACCGTCTGGCACGACGGGCTGGGCCGCGCCGACAACGCCGCGATCGCGGTGGACTATCGATACTTTCTGAAGGATCGGCTCGCCGTGGGCGGATCCGTAACGCCATATCGAAATTACAACTTGGCCGGACCAGACGCCTACGCCGGAGAATTCAACCTCGGCGTGAGATACTACTTCTGGGAGTTTGATTTACTCGAAAAACCCGTCGGCCTGTACGGAGAAATCAGTGGCGGGCTCATGCAGTCCAGCCGAAGCGTGCCGGAAGACGGCACCCACACCAACTTCACGCAGGACAATGCGGTTGGTCTCGAATGGCGGCTGAGCGAAAACGTCAGCGTCCTGACCGGATATCGCTTCCGTCACATCTCGAACGGGTACGTTTTTGGAAGCGAGAATCCCGCGCAGAACGACAATCAGGTCTTCGCCGGAGTCGCGATCACCTGGAAATAGCGCGGCCTCTTCATGTGACGTTCACGCCTGTATCCGCCGAACCGCTTCTCGCGCCGCATACTAATCTGAACGTTACCGACAGATCGTTTGTCGCCCGGCCTGCACGATATCAACTGGACTCAATCAGACCCTCTCGCGTTCAGCTATTGTCATTCGCATTGTCGTTGGCGTTAAGATTGTCGTTGCTGTTCGAATTGCCGTTGGAGTTGTCAAGCGGCACCTCGTCGATCCACGCGCCAGTGTAGTTCACGGTGAGTTCCGCAACAAACGACAGGCTCGAATCATTCGAACCGATCAGGCCCACGATCAGCCGTCGAACCACCTTGCCGGCAGTCGTTCGAGCTGGCACATTGAAAGATCCCTCAATCGATGACACATCGAGTACACCGCCGCCACCCTGCTGACTGCCGTTGCCGCCGCCGCCAAGAATCGCGACAAATCCGTACTGGGCGTTTTCGTTAATCAGCCCCGTGCCGTTCTTCAATGGATCTTCCGCATTGGCAATTCGCATCTGGAAAGAACCTGGGAAGGTGACGATCACGCGGTCGGGCATTGCGTCATCAACCGCCGCGTTCAAATCATCAAGACCTTCATTCCACTGTGCCACCAGATCGGCAAGTTGCTCCGGAAAATCCGCGGGATCGAGCGGCTGGAGCTCGCCGCCACT
This sequence comes from Phycisphaerae bacterium, assembly GCA_019636475.1. NCBI lineage: Bacteria > Pseudomonadati > Planctomycetota > Phycisphaerae > Phycisphaerae bacterium. Next base: position 147,355 of record JAHBXN010000008.1, on the reverse strand, counting down.
TGAGTTTTGTGTCACTTCGCCGCCGTTGTTGATCGTGAATGTGAATTTTGCTTCAAGCGAGCCGCGTTCGATCGACCACAATCCGGCAAGAGAAGAGAAATCCGGACCCTGGCATCCGTTATCTGCCGACATGCCGACCCCGGCGGCAAGCGTAAAAAACGAAAGCAGTGTAAAGAGTCTTTTATGCATCATCTGGTGGATTCTCCTTCGCGAGGGGACTGAGCGAGGATTCGAGGACGCGGCAGTTGAACGATGCGATCGTGCCGCACCACCGCACTCCGGACTGAACTCCATGAAGTCTACTTGGATCATTTCACCCGTTCAACCATGCCGACAAAATCAGGTTGTTGCAAATCGGATCGCGCGATTCCTGTAACACTCCCGATATTCTCATGATTTGCGCAAGCGAGATCGCCCGACCGACGCAGACGAGTCGATAACTCGCCGACATCGACCGGGCGATGGTCGATCATTTAATGAACTGTCAGCGGTGATCAGGAACAAACCGTGAAGCCGCTGCAATCAGTATGCATTCACTTCGTCAGGATGGCATCCTTTGCGGCCTTCGCGACGCGGAACTTCACCACGGTCTTCGCTGGAATCTTGATCTGCTGACCCGTCGCCGGGTTTCGTCCAATTCGAGCCTTTCGCTTGACGAGGACCAACTTGCCGATGCCGGGCAGCGTGAAGCCATGCCGCGCTTCCTTGTAGGCGACGTTCACCAGCGTGTCCATGAATGCGATCACCTGCTTCTTGCTCATCTCATTCTTCTCGGCGATGTGGCTGATGAGGCCGGACTTCGACATCTTCTTTGATTGGGCCATGCGCGACTCCTTGAAAGAACCCACCTTCCGTGGCGGCCGCATCCTTCGGTCCGTCGGCGCGGAAGTTCAATAATTGGATTCGACCAATTTCCGCGAAAAATCGAAGAAAAATCGCCTCCGCCGCTCGAAAACGCGAAAAAATGTCAATACCACAGGGCTTTTTCAGCACATGACGGTCGAGAAACACCGGTCTGCGTGCCATAAATCGAGATGACTACGCTCCGTCCCCGGAAGAACCGCGCCGGATCGGTCGCCGTGCGTCAACGTGGCTTCCGGCCGTATACCCAGGCAACCTCGAGCGGGCCGCGCTTTACGGTGAATACCGGTTCAAAGAGCGTGTTCAATTCGTCGGCGGCGGGCATGTCCGGCGAGTGGCCGCAATATCCCAGCACATTGTTGACATGAAGCAGCACAAAATCGGCATTGTGGATGGCCGGTGGCGCGGGCAATTCGTCCGACGCTGAAGTCCCACCGCGCGGAACAAAAACATACCGGGGTCGTTCCGGCAACGCCGACCGCACAATGCCATCCTCCCAAAAGAAGCTCACGACGCGCGCTCCAGGAAAGACAGTGTCACTTGATTCGCACCATTCGATAACAGACTCAACACCATCGCACGACGTCTGAATCAAATTGCAGCTCCCACGCGAATCGGCTCCAAGCCATCGCCAGTTCGTCCGGTCCGACAGCAGCTCCGCTCCGTATACCTGATAGTCCGGCCAGGCCCGGCGAGACTCGAACCCGACAATCGCGACGCCCGCAGCAAACACAAGCAGCCATGCGACGATCAATCCGGTGGAACGCAGCTCGCGCACCCATCGAATGGTGCCAACCAGCGCGCCGGCCGTCGTAATGACCACGAGCGGATAAATTCCCATCAGGAGGCAGCTCTGTCGCTGCGGCAGCGAACAAAGTGCGATCACAAAGATCACCGTCGCTACGATGCAGGGCCGCCAGCGGCTGTCTTCACGCTCACGTAACATCGCATAGATCAGTGCCAAAACCGTGACAATACCCACGGGTACGGTCAGCTTCAGCAGCAGTACGCCGGAACAAAGCCGAAGCTGATCCAGTATCAACGCGAACGGCCAATGATGGTCCCAGGTGAAGCCGCGAATTATCAGTTCTCGCGCAATGCAGGGATCCAGCAGGTGGACCGGCATCAACACGAAAAATGAGCTGAACCCCATCGCCGCAAAGGCACGGAACCGCTCCCCGCGGCTGCGTGAGAGGATCCCGATCGAAAGCACATAGACGATCGTAGCGAGCCACATCAGCGCAAGAACACCCCATCCCACGATGGCCGAGGTCCGGGCATGCCTCGCTACAAACTCCAGCCCCGGCTGATCGGGAGGATAACGATCCAGAAGCGCGATCAACGCCGTCACGAGAATAATGGCGAACTGCCATGCCAGCAGGCGATTCAGCCGACGAGTGTGATCGGGCATACGCGACAGGCGAAACGCCGGCTCTGAGTAAGTCGTGGCCGAAAGCACCCAGAACACCGGCAGCAGGAAAAAGGCCAATACCGTCGTCCCGAGTGAAAGACCAAAGAGTATCGCGGCCAGCAACCATCGAGCGGCCGTCGGCGCTCGCAGGTAGGATGAATATCCCCAGAGACCAAGAGTCGCAAAGCATGCAAAAAAAACGTCGCCCTCGGTCATGGCCAGCCGGCTGTACGCCAGGAAATACGGAGCGAAGGCCAAAAGCACCGCAGTCAACAGACCGGTGCCCATGCCGAATTGCAGATTCGCAAGGCCGGCGGCGGCGACCACGGTCACCGCCCCAGCAAAGGCGCTGACATCGCGCGACTGGGCGAGATCGCTCCGTCCGGTCCACCAGGATGCCAACGCATTGACATACATTGGAAGCCGAAGTCGAGCCGGCTCGAGCGTCGGCCGTGCGCCAAACATCGGAGCGCTTCGCAGTCCTTCGGCGATCCGGAGATCAGTCTGCTCGCGCTGCATGATATCCATGTGCGCTACCGACCCGCGCGCGATCGTCATGCCGAATGCGGCGACGAACATTGAAAACACGAAGCAAAACGGCCCGTGCCATGCCGCTCGATGACTGCGATCAGATCCGTAGGTCGCGCTCATGCGGTAAATCCTGCTGCTCGAGTCCCGGCGAGGCACTCACGAAGACCGCCGGCCTCGGCCGTCAGGACGCAGTCTGGTGCGATCGAGATGACAACGAAGACCGCTATCCGGCCGGCGCGGCTTGTCGGATCGAGCCATGCAGGCCGCATGACTCCGGTTGGAGACGCGGGATTCGGACGGCCCTAAGGGCGCGATGCAATGGCCTGCGCCAGAGGCTGAATCACCATCGGAACGACCCGCTCAGCCGCCCATTCCATGCCGATGTCCGTCAGTTCCTGATGCACGCCAAGCAGGTTCTCGCCCTCATGAAAGCCGAAGAAACGCCGGACAGTCAGAAAAACGCTCAGGGGCTGCGACTCATACTGGCCCGTACGGACCTCGTATGTGCTCGTGCGACTCTTGATTTCGAGATACGCCTGCGTGTCACATCGATCGCTCAAAGCCATACCCATGAACGGCTGAGCATCAATCGTGTGAGCGACAGAAGGATGATTCGTCAGACCGGACAGCGGTCCCGTCGAGAAGAATGTCTCAGCGATCAACTGATCGTGATTACCGCGGTACTCAAGGTCGAATCCGAAGACCACCTCGATGTGATCATAATCCAGATCGCCAAGGGTAAGATGGTACGGAGCCAGCTTCAGGATCGTCCCGGCATATCGCCGTGCGTCCTCCAACTCGGTCGGATTGTGATGCCCCATCCGCAGCGTCGATTCATCAAGCCGAAGCCAGCGCCGCTGCCCGCGATCGTTCTCGTCCTCTTCAAGCAGAAGCGACGTATCCTCACGTCGCCGCAATCGCCGCATGCCGGGAAACTCTCGGCGGACCGTGTCGAAGAAATGCAGCACGGTCTCTCGCTCCAACCCGAGATCAAGCTTCAAGAACAACCGCGTCGCAATGTGAAAGTCGTCGCAATGCGCGCCAAATGAAAGGCTCATCGCGGGGTCCTCCGTGGGGCAGCCTGAAGACCGGAAATACACAGCGAATTATGCGGCAAGCTTCCGCGCGCGGCAATAGGAATTCCTCGCAGCATCGCAAACCGAATCCACGAACCATCGCGGCATCATTTGATGAAATCCCGAATTCGTCACGAAGATCGCTCCTGCACGAGAACAACGCGCGGCTCATTTTCTTGACGCAGCAGCCGCATTGACCGAGAATTTTGGTTCACCGTCGCTGGATCGATTTGTCGCGATGCTGACCGGGAGCACTCATGCCCAAGCGCAATCTCGCGTGGATTCTCATCGTCGCGGCCATCGCGCTTCTGATGTGGCAGCTTCCTCAGTTCATCGCCGGAAGAGACTCGATTATCCATGCCTTCGGCCCGCTGGTTGATGCGTGCTCGCAGATTCAGCGGCGATACGCCGAACCCGTCGATGATCAACACATGGTGAATGTCGCGGTCGATTCAGCCATTAACGCAATGATCCGCGATCTCGGCGACCCGCACGCCGCCTATTTCAATGATCAGGACTATCACCGATTTCAGCGGCGCACCGACGGGCTCTACGGTGGAATCGGCGTGGAGGTCTGGCCAGTGGATCTCGGCCTTGAAGTGCTCAGCCGCGAGCCGGATTCACCCGCCGTCCGAGCCGAAATTCTCCCCGGAGATATCATCACCCACGTCGACGACCGAAAGGTGGTTGGTGTTCCCCTGGTCGAGGCCGTGAATAGCCTCCTCAACGGACCGGTTGATTCACCCGTTCGAATCACGATCATTCGCCCCAGTGACTCAACTCAATCCGCCGAACCTCGTCAGTTGGTGCTTTATCGGGCGGCCATCAAGCTCAACCCGGTTCACGGCTGGGCACGCAGCGGGCCGTCCGGCTGGCATTTCATGCTCGACCCGAAGCTGCGTATCGGGTATGTGCGTCTGGTGAAATTCACAACAGACGTCGATGAGCGTCTGGACGAGGAATTCAACAGGCTTCAGACCGCGGGCGTCCGCGCGCTCATCGTCGATCTGCGGGAAAACACAGGCGGACTGCTGGAGAGTGCGAAGGAAGTTGCCGATCGATTTCTCGAATCCGGCCTGATCGTTCGAACCAGCGGCAGAAAGGCGGACACCAAGCAGTGGTTCGCTTCGCGCGAAGGCACTTATCCGCGAATTCCGGTGGCCGTGCTGGTCAACGGCACGACAGCCAGCGCCGCGGAAATCGTCGCGGGTGCGCTGCGCGACCATGAACGCGCCGTGGTGGTCGGCGAGCGAACCTATGGCAAGGGCAGCGTACAGGAGGTCGTACCACTCACCGGCAATCATGGTGCCATCAAGCTGACAACGGCATACTACTACCTCTTCAAGGGTGAGTGCATTCATCGCACTCCCGAGGCCGATCGCGCCGGGTCGTGGGGCGTGCTTCCGAATGTGGTCGTCGCGTTGAGCCCCGAGGAACGCCGGCTCTGGGCCGAAGCGTGGCGGGAAATCTCTCGTGAACCGGTGCCCACGGTTGACACGGGGACTTCGAACGGCGCCGGTCCGATCGCCGATCATGCCGGGGGAACCACATCGACGGCAACCACCAGCGCGGACGCGGCTTCAGCCGAGGACGCAGCCGGCGCCCCTCCCGAATCGATCGAAGCCGATCGACTGGCACGCGAATCCGATCGCCTGATTGAACGCGACCCGCAGCTCAGAAAGGCCCTGGAAATACTACAGAAGAAGCTGGAACCCAATGCGGCCGATTCACGGGATCTCGCAACGCGGCGTTCCTGAGAAGGATGCATTGGGATCGACGCAATCGCTCACAACCCTGTTATAATTCGAAAATGACACGAATCCTCGGCATTGAAACAAGCTGCGATGAAACCTCCGTTGCCGTCGTCGACGACGGTCGCCAGGTGCTTTGCAACCTCACTGCAACACAGTTCGATCTGCACGCGAAGTACGGCGGCGTCGTGCCGGAGATCGCCTCGCGCGCTCACATCGAAAAGCTCGACCTGCTCATCCGCGAGGCGCTGACCCAGTCAAACACGACGATCGATGAAATTGATGCCATTGCAGTGACACGCGGTCCGGGCCTGATAGGTTCGCTGCTTGTCGGGGTCACAGCCGCGAAAACAATCGCATGGAGCTGGACTAAACCGCTCGTTGGCGTCAACCATATCCACGCCCACGCCACCAGCGCCGCAATCGACTTGGACCGGCACCCGTGGCCGGCCATCGCGCTGGTCGTGTCCGGCGGACACACCTCTCTCTACCATGTGCTCAGTCCACTTGATGTGCGACTCCTGGGCGGGACCATCGATGACGCAGCCGGTGAGGCGTTCGACAAGGTTGCGTCCATCCTGCAGCTCGGATTCCCCGGCGGGCCGATCGTCGACAAGCGCGCCAGGCGGGGTCGCTCCGATGCCGTGCGTCTGCCGCGATCCCGGCTCGATCCAAACTCGCTCGACTTCTCATTCAGCGGGCTGAAGACCGCGGTGCTTTACCATGTCCACGGTCCCGGCCGGACCACCGGCGGATTTGACCGACTGACTGAAAGCGATCTCGACGACATCTGCGCTTCGTTCAGCGCAGCCGTCATTGACGTACTGGTCGATAAGACAATGCTCGCAGTTCGGCAAACCGGTGTCGGAGCGGTGGTCGTCGGTGGTGGCGTCGCGGCCAATTCCATGCTCCGTGACCGGCTGGCGGTTGCTTGCGCGGCGGGGACCGGCCATGCGATCAACCGGGAAAAACGCCAAAGGTCGAAGTCCGGCCGCGCGTCCGACACCACTCCCGTCGCCACCCCAGTGGACTCTTCGCCAACGAAGGCCGCCGAGGGCCCGCCCGGGCCGATCGCGCTGCACTTGACGCCGATGAAATACTGCACAGACAACGCCGCCATGATCGCCGCACTGGGCTATCATCTGTTCGTGAACGGCCGCCGGGACGATCTGAGCCTTTCCGCCACTGCAAATATCGCAAAGCTGTAAGCCAAAACCCTCTTAGCCGAGGGAAACGCGAATCCGAGTTTGCATATTCCCGACATCATCCGCGATAATCGAGAGAATATGTCTGTCTCATACGAAACCTACGAGCGTCTGAAGGACCGGGGCCTGGCCTCCTATAAGAATGGTGACTATGCCGCCGCCAAGCCGTTCCTCATGCAGGCTGCGGACGCGATGATAAAGATCGCCGCGGAAACGCCCGACGCCGCGCAGCGCAATCGGCGCAAGGCGATGGCAGCGGAACTGATCGAGTTTGCCCGACAATGCGATCAACGGGTCGAAGATAAGCGCACGAATCGACGCGCCGCCGCGAAGGATGGCGACGATTCCGGAGCAAAAGCCGGAGACTGGATCGTGCGCGAGGTGCCGGACATCGGCTTCGATGACATTGCCGGACTTGACGATGTCAAACATGAAATCCGGCTCAAAATGATCTACCCCTTCGCGCATCCCGAACTGGCTGAACAATATCGGATCGGTGTCGGCGGCGGACTGTTGCTCTACGGCCCGCCTGGCACTGGGAAGACCATGATTGCTAAGGCGATCGCGAAGGAAATCGAAGCGACAATGTTTGTCGTCTCGCCCGCACAAGTGCTCAGCAAGTGGGTCGGCGAGGCCGAGCAGAATATTCGCAAACTTTTTGAAGCGGCCAAGGCCGAACCAAAAGCTATTATATTCATAGATGAGATTGAAGCGCTCGTCCCGAGCCGACGAGACTCCAACAGCAGCGTCATGACGAGGGTCGTGCCGCAGATTCTACAGGAAATCGAGGGCTTCGATCGCAAGGGAAGCCGGCCGCTCCTGTTCGTCGGAGCAACGAACGAACCGTGGGCACTGGACTCAGCCATGATGCGGCCTGGCCGTTTCGATTCGAAGGTGTACGTCCCATTGCCTGATGCCCCTGCGCGGCACCGGCTGCTTGAGATTTACCTCGGCAAGCGGCCGGTCGGGACTGACGTGGATTTTGGGGAATTGGTCCAACGCCTGAATGGTTACAGCGGTGCCGACATCAAGGCCATCGTCGAGCGAGCTGCGACGATACCCTTCATGGAAGCCGTCGGAGGCGGCGAGCCCCGGCCGATCTCCAGATCAGATCTGGAGCAGATGACCAAAGCGACACCGCCCAGCGTCTCGAAAAAAGACCTGATCCGTTTCGAGCAGTTCGCGGAGGCGAACTGACGCAGCCTTTCAGGGTCGAAGACGAAGGCGGCATACCGGCGACAGATGGAGTTCCTTGATTCAAAGTCGTGACCCATGTCCGAAAGATTCGACCTCAACAGACTCCTGACAGACCCAGATCTGGTCGCACGCATTGCGTCGGCTGAAGAACTCTTCGGATTCTTCACACGCGAGATTCAAGTCCCGGCGTCATGCATCGCGCTCGGCTACGGCAAGAGCCGACAGCCCGCCCTCATGACCGGCGGTCAGACTGTGGATGCGGATCACGCTGCCGAAATACTTTTCGTGAGATCGGTTCCGTTCCAGCTCGAATATGCCATCGGCAACCTGCCGTCGAGCGACGGATTCTCCTTCGGCGCCATCGTCAAACTTTCCGTGCAGGTCATGCCGGAACGCATCGATCTCGAAGCCTTCCGGCAGGCGGTCGTCGGCAGCCGTCGCATTGTCAATGTCGATCGGCTGCATCAGCATTGCGCCGCCGCGGTCCACGCCGCGACCGAGAAGTTCGTTCGAGCCCGCGCCGCGTCCGATCTCGTCTCGTCAGCGACCTGGAAGGAGTTCGACGACGAATTGGCCGAGTTATTCAAGCCACTCGGATTCGATTCGGGCTTGGCGCTGGGTCGCGATCCACGAATTACGCTCCACTCGGCCGCCTATGAGGAGACTCGACAGGAATCTCGCGCCGCCGCGCTTCGGGCCGAACGTGACCGCGAAGAGCATGCCCGGCGCGAAGCGGCAGCCGGGGCGCGCGAAGCCCGCTTCGAAGAAATCAAGGCAATGGTCGCGAAGCTCGAATCGGTGGCCGGCGCGAGTGGTGCTTTTCACGTCGCCGACGTTATCAGATATTTTGACGTCGCCCAGCGCGGACAGCTCTATCAGGGACTCATGGCGAGCCATGTCTCCGCCAATCCGGCGCGGTACATCCTCCTCGTTGCCGGAGGCGACCTGGTCTGGTTCGAGCCCTCAAACATTCAGGTGCCTGCGCGAAAGCAGTCCCTCCCGGACGACGTGGGCGCTTTGCGATCCGTGCGAATCGCCGAGACGGCCGGCCAGCGATCGATCGTCGTCGGCGCGCGTAACGGCGTGCATGTGCTGAATGAAATTGGCGAACACGTTCGAACCTTCCGATTCGTTCCGTCTGAGAGCCTTCGCGGTGGAGTCAACGCCGCCACATTGACACCAAAGGACGTCTTCGCGACGCACTCCGAAGTCGGGTTGTTGCACTGGGCGATTGACCACCCGGACGCCATGAAACTCTGCCTGACGGATTTCACGGAAGGAAGCAGGGCTGTTCGAGATGTGCAGACCGACGACGCCGGCAGAATCTGGCTCGCCGTTGATAATCTCTCAATCGGCTGGAGGCCCGGCGATGAATCACCGGCCTTCGTCTTCGCGGCGCCATCGGAAATCACATCGCTCATCATCGCGGACCATCACGCCATCGCCGGTCTGCGAGATGGCGCCGTCGTTCGCTGGCTGATCGGTGATTCCAGGCCGGACATGCAGACCCTGAGGTCTGCAATGGGAAAGCCCGTTCAGTCCCTCGAATGGCATGCCGGCGGCGGCATCCCGCGACTCCTGATCGGCGACGGCCGGCCTCATCTCGATCTGCTTGTGCTGGGTGACAGCATAACGGCACAGTTTCGCAGCATGCACGAGCTTCGCTGGGGCTTCGCCAGTGATGATCTGATCGTTGCCGTAAACGATCGCAGGGATCACCTCATCGTCTGGTCGCCTGCCAATCCGGAGATGCCCCGCGGCGCGGTGGCCGTCCGCAGGCTGATCGGTCGATCCATCCAGGATGTGGCCATTCTGTCCTGACAATCGGCGGGCACTTTGGTCCCCCCCCCGGAGGGCGATTATTCATCCTGCTGTAGTTTCGAGAGAAGTACCGCCGCCAGGATGATGATTCCGCGCGCGATGAGCTGCCCGTCTTCGTGAATGTCCAGCAGGCGCATTCCATTGACGATGACCCCGATGAAGACGACGCCGATCAGCGTGCCCCAGACTCGCCCTGAGCCGCCTGTCAAACTCGTTCCGCCGACAATCACGGCGGCGATGACATCCAGTTCCCACCCTTTCGCAACCTCCGGACTCCCCGCGCTCATGCGCGATGCCAGCAGAATCCCGGATAACGCCGCAAGGCTGCCCGTAACCGCCAGGACGCTGACACGCACGCCGGTGACGTTGATGCCGCAAAGCCTCGCGGCCTCCGCATTCCCCCCGACCGCATACACGCTCCTCCCGAACGGAGTGTGAGACATAAGGACATGTGCCGCCGCGAACACACCCGCGAAAATCAGCACAGGAAGCGGAATCCCCGCGACATAGCCGTTCCCAAGATACGAAAATCCCCCGGGAAAACTCGATAACGGATAACCGCCGGTCAGTTTGAACGCCGCCCCGGAAAGCCCCGTCAGCAGCGCGAGCGACGTGATGAACGTCGGCACGTTGAATTTCGCCCTGGCAAATCCGATGAACGCTCCCGATGCCGCGCCGACCGCGATCGTGCAAGGCACTGCAACCCACGGCGACAATCCCAGCTCAACCAGAAACGCGGTCAGGCACCCTGCGAACGCGGCCGCCGATCCGACGCTCAGATCAATCTCGCCGGCAATAATAACCATCGTCATTCCGAACGCGATGATCCCGATCTCCGACACATTCCGAAGCACGAGGAGCAGATTGTCCTTCGTCAGAAAATACTCGCTCTGAAAATGCAGCCAGACGCACACGCCGAGCAGCACAATCTCCAGCACGGCATGGCGCAGCCGCTTCCATATTCGTTCGCCCGTCAAGTCTTATCCCTCGCCCATGCAGGCCGCGAAGAGCCGATCAACCGTGAGTCCCGATGTATCCAGACTCGCCTTCGCCTTGCCGCCGTGAAGCACCACGATGCGATGACACACTTCCAGGAGTTCCTCCAGTTCACTCGAAACAAACACACATGCGATGCCCCGGCTGCTCAGTGATCGCAGAATGTCGAATATCTGCCCCTTGGCCTGAACATCGATTCCCCGTGTCGGTTCGTCAAAGAGCATCACCGACGGCTCGGTGTTCAGCCAGTTCCCGATCACCACTTTCTGCTGATTTCCGCCGGATAGCGAGGTGATTGGACGATCAACGCTCGACACCGCGATCTGAAGTTCGCGCACATTGAATTCGACCATCCGGCGCTGTTTCGAACCACGAATGAAACCCCATGAGCTGATCCGCCGCAATGCGGCCAGACACGCGTTGTCTCGTATCGACATCCGAGGCACGATGCTCTGCGTCTTGCGGCTCTCGGGTGTCAAGGCCACGCCAAGACGTTTCATGCCGGCCGGCGTGGCCCTGCAAACCGATTCCCCGTTCACCAGCACCTCGCCGCGGTCATATCGAAGGCTTCCGAATATCGAATGAAGCAACTCGCTTCGACCCGAACCGAGCATGCCGCCGATACCGACAATTTCGCCTCGACCGACCGAGAACGACACGCCGTTCAGCTTGTCGCGATATGACAGGTCCCTCACTTCCAGAACAGGCGGCCCAGGCTCCACGGCGGACGGTCTGTGCGGCGTCGGCGCCGCGTCCCCGAACATCATGCGCACAACGGTGGGAGTGGACGCCTCGCGAATTGGAATCGTGCCGACCAACTTGCCGTCTCGCAGCGCGGTCACCTCGTCCGCCACCCGCGACAGTTCGTGGAGCCGATGGGTGATGTAAATCACGATCACGCCGCGAGCCGCCAGATTGCGAATCGCCTCAAACAGGCGCTCCACTTCCGTGCGAGCCAGCGCCGAGGTTGGCTCGTCGAACATCACCACGCGCGGACGAAAGGATACCACACGCGCAATCTCGACAATCTGCTGCTGTGCGACGCTCAAGCTGCCGGCCCGGCTTTGCACGTCAAGCGACACACCCAGATCGGCCAGGACCGACTCGGCGATCGCATAGGCCGAACGCCAATCGACAACCGCGGACATAAGACCGCGCCGAAGCGGCAGACGGTTGAGCAGGATGTTCTCGGCCACGCTGAGCGATGGAACCAGGCTCAACTCCTGATGCACCGTGCCGATGCCGCGTGCCAGTGCATCGCGCGGTGAGCGCAGCTCCAGCGCGCGGCCGTCCAGACGCAGTTCGCCGCAAGTGGGCCGGATCGCCCCCGACAAAATCTTGATTAACGTGCTCTTGCCGGCGCCGTTCTTCCCGATCAGCGCCGTCACGCGGCCGACAGTGAATGAAACCGACACGGCATCAAGCGCGACCGTGCCCGGATACTCTTTCCGTAGTGAGATCGTCTCAAGCCGAGTCGTATGCGTCATAGGTCGATTCGTGCCACGATTGGCGAACGCCGACTCACCAGCTCCCACGAATCATTGATCGAGCGACCGAAGATAGGCTTTTAGTCTGGCGTCGTCGCCACGCTGAAACAGTTCGACCGGCACGACTTTCTTCGAGTCCATCGACTTGCCCTTCGACGCGCGAATCGCAGCCTCCATCGCCAGATAACCCATGTCACGCGGCCGCTGGGCCGTGACGGCCCGCAGAATCTTGTCGTCAGCCATGAGAAACTCGATGATCTGCTTGCTCACGTCCGTGCCGAATACGACGATCTTGCCCGCTTTGCCGGCATTCCGAACTGCCGTCACCGCGCCGACCGTCGCTCCTTCGTTCGCACCCCAGATGATATCCGGTTTCTTCACAAGCAATTCACTGACAACTTCGGCCGCCTTCGAAGCGATCCATGCGTCCTGCTCCGCGACAATCTTGATGCCCGGTAGGTTTGCAATCTCTCGCTTGAACCCCTCCAGACGAGCATTGCCCTGCTCCGGTAACTGGCTGGCGAAGCCGATGATCGCGATGTTGGCCTTGCCCTTGCGGTGCTTTCGAACATACTCAACCACCGCTCGGCCGGTCGAAGCCCCGATCTCGGATTGATCGCTCGCCACCGTGCATGCGGGAAAATCGGCGTCGATTGAGTTGTTGTATGTCACGATCTTGATGCCGGCGTCGTGCGCCTTCTTCAGGGCATTCACCGACGCCTTCTCGGACAGCGGTGAGATCACAATCGCCCGCACCTGCTGATTGATCAACGACTCCACAAGCGAAATTTCCTTATCCAGCGCACCCGTGGCATTCTGAGCGGTCATCGTCGCGCCGAACTCTTTCGCCGCAGCCTTCATGCCCGCTTCGTTCGCCCGGAAGAACTGATCCTGCTGCATCAGTATCGCGCCAATCCGTATGTCCACGGTGGGCCGCGTCAGGTCAAATGCCTTGGCAGGCGCTTCCGCAGGCGTTTCGCTCTTCTTCTCGCACCCCACCACCGTCAGACAGAGCAAGCAGCCGAGGCGGACAAACAAACTCATACGTCCCCGGATTCCGCCGCGCGCGTCCGACTGATTCAAGTCGACTTGCATTTCCATATCACTCCTTACCGGATGTAGGTTCACCGGAACATCATCTTACAACGTGGCCGTTCTACATGAAATGACCGAGAATCGTCGCGGTTGAGGCGGTCTGGACGAGCCGAAAGCAGCTGCCCATCGCAATGGCCGCTCAGGGCCGCGCGACGATGCGAGCGCCTGTAATGTATGGAGAAGCTAGGATTGGCGAGGGTAGAATTGGCGGACCACGGCGATCAGGTCCCGAGGGGAAGTCGGCTTGCTCGCATGCCAGTCACAGCCCGCTGCGAGGCAGCGATCCCGGTCCGTCTGCATCGCCGAAGCGGTCAGCGCGATGATCGGCCCGCGGTATCCATCGCGCCGCAGCATTCGAGTTGCCTCATAGCCGTCCATCTCGGGCATCATCATGTCGAGCAGAATCACATCGATCGTCAGATTGACCCGCCCGGCGGCTCGAACGGCATCGACCGCCAGCAGCCCGTTCTCAACCACGGTCACCTCGGCGCCCGCGCGCGTGAGCAGCCGGCTGATCAATCGTTGATTGTCCGGCCCGTCTTCCGCAAACAGAATGCGGCATCCCGCCAGTTCGTCACCCGAAATTCGACACGGCGAGGTCGTCTCCCACGTGCCGCCCGCGACGACATCCCGCGAGGCGGAGGTCTCGGCGACCTGTTCAGTCGGACGACACGGAAGTATCAATGTCATGACGCTCCCGACGTTCTTCGTGCTCTGGACATGGATATCGCCGCCAAGAAGCCGGGCCAGCCGCCGGCTGATCGTCAGCCCCAGTCCCGTGCCGCCGAAGTGACGCGTGGTCGTCACATCGCCCTGCGAGAATGGCTCGAACATCGTCCGCATGAACTCCGGATCGATCCCGATCCCCGTATCATGCACTTCGATGATCAGTTGCTCGCCCGTCCTGCCCGTGTACTTTCGTTCAACCACCAATTGCACGCCGCCGACCTCCGTGAACTTCACGGCATTGCCGACAAGATTCAACAGAATCTGCCGAATTCGCGTGGGGTCGGACATGATTGCGTCAGGCAGCCCGTTGCGAAACTCGTGAACCAGCGTCAGACCCTTCGCTGACGCCCGAACCTGCATCAGCTCCATCACTTCCATGACGATGTCATGCGGCGAACAGGGCACGGACTCGATCTCCAGTTTCCCTGCCTCCACCTTCGACACATCAAGAATGTCGTTTATCAGCTGCAGCAGATGCACGCCGTTGCGCCGGATGGTGTCCGCGGCCTCACGCATATCATCCGGCGAGGTGTCCGGCAGCATCAGCATTTCCGCGAATCCGAGAATCGCAGTCATCGGCGTGCGAATTTCATGACTCATGTTCGCCAGAAATTCACTCTTCGCGCGCGTCGCGGCCTCGCTTTGCGATTTAGCGGCGATCAGTGCGCGGTTCGCCGCCTCCAGCTCCTGATGATGCGCCTCCAGCCGGCGATTCGCCGCCTCCAGCGCCGCGGCATGTTCTGCCGAACGCTGCTGCGCGGCACGCGCCTCCGTGACATCCCGAAGCACGCCGAAAAAAGACAGTCCGCTGTCCAGAAACAGCGGCCGCAGTTGAAGTTGAACCCATCTCGTCCGGCCCGCCTCGCCGACACGAAATTCTCGATTTAGCTCCACCACATCGGAGAATGAACGCCGCCAATCTTCACGAAGACCCGCTTGCTCTTCTGAAACAACCTCCTCGATCCACTCCTCCCCGAATGACTCTGACTGCTTCATCTCCATCATTCGGAACCACTGGCGATTGGCATAGTACACTCGGCCGCGGTCATCAGCCTTGATGATGCCGAACGGCAGGGCTTCATTCAGAGCGCGAAGGTTCTTCTCGCTGCTGATCAGTTCGGCTTCGCTGTGTTTGACCGTCGATATGTCCGTGAAGACGCAAATCAGACCTCTGACGCCGCCGAACGCATCCAGATCCGGTTGCAGCGTAACCTGAAAGAACTGAAGATTCCCCGTCTGTTCGCGGATGTGATATTCAAAATCGACCGCTCGCCCCGAAAGCGTCTCCGCAAAGCAACGAGCACGCTTCTCGTAGATCGATTCACCCAGCACATCGCGGATATGGCGTCCCTTGAGTTCGCCGGCCGCCCCGACCCAGGTCCGAAGAGGCGATCGATTCGAAAACCGCACACGCAGTTCAACATCGAGATAAAGCACGAGTACCGGAAGCGAATCGATCACGCTCTGAAGTTCGGCAGCTTGGGCGAGCAACCGATTCGTCTGCGTCACGTCTCGACTGATCATCACCACGCCGTCGATTTCGCTCGAATCACGCCGCGCCGGCGAGAACGACACTCGTACGTCGAACTTCTCTCCGCCTTTTCGAATATGCACGTCGTCGACCGCGTCAATCTGGACGCCTTCACAGGCGCGTCGGTGTAAGCGTCGCAGGGTCCCATGACGATCCGCGCCCGCGAGCACAGTCCACGGCCGACCGAGTATCTCCCCCTCGCAATACCCATATACCCGCGTGGCCCCGACATTCCACGCGACGATCAATCCCGCCCGATCAACCACGATCACCGCATCCGGCGCGGTCATGGCCGCCGCAGAATCGTACCCATCCGGCAACTGGTTCGACTGAAACGTCGCCGGGCAGTGGCCATCCTCAGATGGCAACTGCGTCGCGGTCGCGGTCAGATTTGACATGGCCTGCCCTGTCATTTCTTCCGGCCCGACCGATGATTGATTGGCACTCGTTCGATTCATGGCGACTAGACCAACTCAGCTTCAACGGCGATAACGAAGCCTAATTCGTGTTGGAACAATTCCGACATTAGATTTGTCCTGATTTCAAGACGAATTGAATACGGACCTGAATTCATCACGCCAAAACTCGCAAAAAGGTCACGAAATGCAAACCCCAATCGCATCGCCTTCAGCCCTTTGCCGCGCGATAATGTCCAAGCTAGAGTGGCGAAAATCCGACTATTGGGGGGCGAACACCCTACACCGCCTTGTATGCGGACTGACCCCTTGAACCGCATTCAAAGAAAGAGCTATCACCAGATGAGTACCAGAACGGCCGCGTTGTCCACATTAATCGTTACCGGCTGCATGCTGATTTCAAACGTGGCTTCGGCCGTCCAACCGAAGCTCGTCGTCCTGATCGTCGTGGATCAACTTCGTGGCGACTTGGTCACCCGATTTGAAGAGGACTTTTCCCAGGATGGATTTCGGCGCCTTCAGAACCACGGCGCGCTCTTCGTGAACGCTAGGTACACATATGGTTCCTCGGAGACCGCCCCAGGGCATGCCAGCGTCGGAACTGGTCGATTACCCCGCTACCACGGCATCGTCGCCAACAAGTGGTTCCCGGAAGATGCCGGCCCGAACGGCATTCATGCCGTCAACGATCCCCAGACACGGCCAGTCCCGATGCATTCGCAGACGACCACGCCGGGGGCTTCGCCATGGCGGCTTATCGGTCCAGGGCTGGGCGACCAGATAAAGCTCTCCGATCGACGTTCACGAGTCTTTTCTGTCGCGCTAAAGGACCGGGCCGCAATCTTCATGGCGGGTAAGCGACCGGATGCGGCCTTCTGGTGGGACCTCTCCACTGGCCAGTTCATTTCCAGCACATGGTATTGCGATTCACTTCCTGAATACGTCACTGCGTTCAACGCCGACCGACCGGCCGATCGATGGTTCGGAAGGAAATGGGAGCTGTTGCTCCCCGAGGCGAATTACGCGGGGTGCCATCCATTTGACTCAGACTGGATGAGCCATCCGGCTTTTGGATCGACATTCCCGCACGCCCTGCCGACGTTTAATCCGGATAAACCGCGCGACTACTACTCCGCGCTCTGGTGCACGCCCTTCGGCAACGAACTGGTCATCGATCTCGCCGAACGCATCCTCACGAACGAAAAACTGGGCCGCGGCAGCGCCGTCGATATGCTCTGCATCGGCCTGTCCTCCAACGATCTCGTCGGCCACTACTTCGGTCCCGACAGCCTCGAAACAAAGGATGTGACGGTTCAAACGGACCGGCAGTTGGCTCGCCTCCTGAAATCACTTGACGAAGTGGTCGGGCTCGACCGATGCCTGATCGCTCTCACCGGCGATCACGGCGCCACATCAACCCCGCTGCTGACTCAGAAGTTGGGACTCGGCGGTGGCATCTTCGACATTCCCACAGTCGAGGCGAGGTTGAACGATCAATTGCAGAGCTTCTTCCCGACGCCCGGATTCGGCAACCCGCCGCACCAGATAGTCATAAGCCTGGACATGCCCTGGTGCTACCTGAACCGGCAGTTGATGGCAACCTTGTCCGAGCCCGATCGGCAACGCGCCATGCAGAAGGCGGTCGAAATCCTCAAGGAATATGATGGCGTTTCGGAAGTGTATCTTGAGAGCGACCTGTCCGGACCCATGCCTTCCAGGGACGAGCAATTCCGCTACCTGGCATGGCGCTGCTGCAAACCGGGTCGATCGGGCGATATCTTCGTACAACTTGCGCCCTTCTGGTACAAAACCGACGACAAAATTTCCGGGCACGACTCCGGAACCAACCAGGACCGGCATGTGCCGATTTACCTGCTCGGACCGCGCATTCGCCCCGGTCGCTACTTCACAGAAGCCGACCCCTGTGACATCGCTTCGACATTGGCGGCGCTGCTTGGAATTGAGGCGCCACTCAACGCGACCGGTCGGGTGCTGCACGAAGCGATTGACACCCGTCCAGTGCTCGGCCCAACCGACTGAGCGGCTGTGCTTCGCCCGCCCGGAGCCAACCGCGCATAAAAACGGAGAGCCCGCGAACAATTGTCCGCAGGCTCTCCAAAATCTCACAACATGGCTTCATCGAGGATCAGCGCCGGCGTCCCATGCCATCATCGACTCGGCCGTTCTCATCACCGCCGCCGGCCACCGATTCAATCGAATTCACGCCATCCTTCGCGAATAAATAGTACATGCGGCCTTCGCTGTAGGTGAAGCCCGCCATCTGCCCCGCCCGATCGCCGACGCCCATGTAAATGTCACAACGGCCAGGAGCGCGAATCGCTGCCCCACGGTCCTGGTCCAGAACGAAATTCCGGAAGGGCCGCATGGTTTGGCCGCCTTCCTCCGGAACCCTGGTATCAAGAAAGCAGAGCGACGCGCGTGGGAAAATCTCTTTGTCAGTTGCGATGGAGTGCAACGGCGTTACGCGCTTGCCCAGACAGCCGTACGGCCCACCCGACGATTCTTTGAAGAAGATGTATCGCTTGTTCTGGAATAGATATTGATCCATGTCCTGCGGATACTGCTGAAAGTGCCGAATCATCGTCGCGAGCGAAAGTCGATTGCGGTCGATCTTTCCATCCGCGATGAGCATCTTGCCAATTGGCGTATAGTCATGCCCGTTATTGCCTGCATAACCCACTTCATAGAGCGATCCATCCGGCATTCGTATAAAGCCTGAGCCTTGTACCGTCACGACATAAGTCTCGAATCGATCGCCGAGCCAGACGAGTTCCTCGCCCGCGAGCAGTCGCTGCGACTCGATTTCCTCCCGCGTTCGCCACGGTCCGCCGACCACGTTGCCCTCGTCGTCTTTCTTGATTTCCGCCGGCAACTTGTAAAGCGGATAGCGGAAGTGCTCGGTCTGCGTCATGCTGCCGTCGAAAATCGGCGAATAGTATCCGGTGAACAGCACCGTGCCCTCATCGTCGCATCCAACCGAAACGTACACATCGAAATACTGCCGTATCAGTTGATTCAGACGCTCGGGACTGTCAGACTGATCAAGCACTTGAAGGAATAGCGGCAGTGTGGCAACCGCCTTCTCATGGGTGATTGGCCCCATCGGAAAGTATTTCCGGCTGGAGGGACTCTTCAGATACAGCATGCTCTGTTGAACAGCTTCCCGAAGTCCGACCCCTTTCGCCTTGTACCAGCCTTCCGCAAAATTCGGGTACTGGGATTCGTCGGTCAGTTTGCGGAGCGCGAACTGGCCCGGCGGTAACGGCCGATCATAGTTCTTTTCGATATTGCCCATCGGAACGGGCTCAACCGGCTTCTGACAACCGGCCATCGCGAACCCGATCACGAGAACGAAAATACAGAACGGAAAACGGCGAAACGGCATGTTCGACTCCTTTCGATTCCAGGAACGGGTCGCGGAGTTCCATCTCCGCCAGGACGAATGCGCGTCCCGATAACCTCATTGATCGGCGAAATATAGCGGAACACGATAACGGTTCGCAATCACCAACCGCCAAATGTACCCTGCTTCGCTCACGTTTTCCGCCGATATTTCAAATCCCGGACCGCATTGTTAAACTACCTGAAGCTGTGAATTCCCCGAAAAAGTCGCGTCAGGAGATCGGAATGAAACGCGAGAGATTGTATCTAATGGCATCCTTGGTCCTGCTCATGGCAACCGCGACCCGGGCGGAAGAGCCCTTTGCCGACCTGACTTTCGACGAGGCCCTCGCGAAGGCCGGAAAAGAGAATAAGGTCGTCATGATTGATTTCTTTACGACCTGGTGTGGACCGTGCAAGATGCTCGATCGTTCGACCTGGCCCAATCCGGACGTGCGAAAGTTGCTCAGCGAGAAGGCGATCCCGATAAAGGTCGATGCCGAAAAGAATCGTCCCCTCAGCCAGAAATACGCCATTTCCTCCTATCCGCAGCTCGTATTCATCAGACCGGACGGCACTGAAATTGACCGCATTGTCGGATTCGTGGGGCCTGACGTATTCATTCAGAGCGCGTCCGGCCCGCTTGCCGGAAAAGACCGTATCACGATCATGAGAGAAGCGCTGGCATCCAATCCAAACGATCCGATTCAACGATTGCGCCTCGGTGACGCGATGGTTCAGCGCGGCAAGCTCGATGAAGCGCTCGTCGAGTATCTCTGGTGTTTCGATGAGGGACCCAAACACAAGCCCGAATTCGCGAGTATTCGCAACGCGTTTCTTGCCGGAAAGATCGCCGGCCTGGGCCAGCGAAATCCGGCCGCCGTCGCCGCACTCGAGCAACGCCGCGGTGAAGCATCCAAGGCGCTTCTGGCCGCGACCGGACGGGCTGAACAGGGTGCGGACGCCGCCGCTGCGCCGAAGCATTCGCTGACCGAATCGGCCGCGACCGTCGTGGCGATCGACCGCGCCCTGATGCGCTCGGCAGGCTCCATTGCGCTATACGACCAGCTCAAGTCACAGGGTGAGACCGCCACCGATGCACGAAGAGCGCTCGCGAGCAGTCTGTTCGATGCGCTTTGGAACGCGAAACGGTATGAGGACATGCTCAATGACTGCGGCGATCCCGACAAGCGATTCGGTGACGATGTCGCCCGTTACACGGCGGGACTGCCGGAAATGGAGAAACAGGACCCGCGGGCAAAAGAGTTCATGCGTGCCCAGGTCATCACACCCGCTGCGAGATTCGTGGAAGCGCTTCTGGCGACAAAACGGCTCGACGCCGCTGACGCCCTGTCCAGGAAGGTGATCGAATTCGATGGGACGGGCCGAGCGTATGCCGCGCTCATCTCGAATGCCGTTCGGGCCGGTGATAATAAGTTCGCCGAATCGCTGGCGGCGCAGGCCAGACAGAAGCTGTCACCCAAGGAACTTGCCGCCATCGAACCCGTGCTCAGAAGCATCCCCGGCGAAGTCGCGCCGACATCCGCTCCGGCCCAGCCATGATGCCACGGACTATCGCCGTCTGCGACGCCTCATCACGAGCGCCCCGAAGGCGAGCAGCGTCGCGGTTGCAGGCTCCGGCACATATTCGCTCGTATGCAGGATCTCCAGCTCTTTCTTTTGAATGAGAGCGGTTGTGCCCGCCTCGCTTCCAACTGACACTTCGTTGTCGATTGTCAGCTTGACTTCCGAAATGCCCAAACCGCTGAGGTCGATGACGAGCAATCCTTCCGCGACACCGAACTGCGAACCGGGCAACGTGAAACTCGATGAAGGCGAAAAGCTCATCGGGCCACCGAACAGTCCATGCCCCCCGGGCGTCACATCTTCAACCGTGACCTGGCTGAAAATACTCGCAAAGGTCGCGGCCGTTCCTCCACCCAGAAGCGAATAGTCCGCCTGTTCCCGAAGAACGAGATAGTCGAGAAACTCACCGGCTGCCGCTCGGATATTCATGGTCAGAACGCCACTCATCACATCCGATGTCCCACCGAATCCAAATGCCGCAAATGCCGAAGGCTGAAAAATGAGCTTATCCCCGGCACGAATCGGTTCCTCAAAGATTGGCGGCGTGCCCGTTGTCGAGTCCTCCGTCACCTGCAGAAAGTCGACGCCGCCCGGAGCGGGCGACGGAAAGTCACCATGATTGAACGGAGACGCAACGGCCGGCGAAACGCCATGAGTCGCCCACGCGCAAAGTGTCAGCGCAACCGCGATCCTGATTCTCATAGGAAGTTCCCCCCACTCGTGAGTGGATTTGTTCAGACAGCACGATCAGTGACGCTGCACGGATGTCGGGCGTCATGATCGAATGATCAATCGATGTTAGGAACGGCCCACGGGCAAATTCAAGCCGGTCGCGCGCGGAAGTGCCACCACCACGCCCGAAAATGACGCACGCCGGATTATCAGACGCCGAAGCCTTCGCGTAACATCAGGTCTCTAACGGGAGCTTCCCGAACATCGCATGAAAAAAGGCCCGGCGATTCCTCGCGCGAGCCTTCGAATTGGTGACTTGGTGAATCGCTGATGTGCGAACTGGTTTCGGGCCGGGCGTCTCAGATGGGCCGGCGCCGCCCCCGTCGGAGAATCAAGGCCGCGCCAACGATCAGGAGGCTGACGGTGCCCGGTTCCGGAACGATGATCTGGATTTCCTTCTTCTGAATGAACGAAGTCGTGCCGTTCTGGCTGGTGGTTTGCAGCGTATTGTTGAAGTTGAAGGCAACCTCGCGAACGCCCAGGCCGGTAAGATTGATGACAGTCTCGGCGACAAACGCCACGAAGCCGGTGCCGGGCAGCGTGTACGGTGCTGCGGGGTTGACAGTCAGAATACTGGTCTGCGTGCTGAGCAGGCCGGGGTCAATGTCGCTGAGCACCAGCAGACCGTTTATGGTCGCGGCGGTGGCCGCATTGCCGGAACCCAGTAGAGACGCATCGCCGATCTCACGAATTCGAATTTCTCCGAGAAACTGTCCGACGTCCGCCCGGATGCGCATCGTGAGCGTGCCGCTCGTCGTGTCAGCCGAGCCGCCCTGAGCAAATGAAACAAAAGTCGTCGGAGTGAACTTCAGCGTATTACCGATCCGAATCGGCATTCCATTTCCGTCGAAAAGCGGAATCAGGCCGGGATCCGTTACGCTGTTCTCCTTGACCTGGAGAAAGTCAACTTCACCCGGATTCATTCCGATGAAGTCGCCATACAAATAGGGCGCAGCTTTTGCCGTCGAGGCGGCCATCAACACCGCCACGCACAGAATAGATGCGCGTTTTAAACCCTTAAGCATCTGTTTCTTTTCCCCAGCCAACCTTCAGAGTTTCCCCAAGCGCGACTTTCCCCAAAAAACCAGTGTGCGCAATCACTCCGAACATGGCTCTTACGCTGCGTATCATATACCGAATCTGGGACCGAAATCAACGCGCAAGCCACATTCTTGTTCCAAATTATCGGGACCAATTTCGACCTAACCACCGCATTAATATGGACTTCTAAACGAAGATGGTGGAGCACCCCAATTCTCAACTTCGCCCCAACATCTTCGCCCCAACATCCATCATATTCGTTACAATCCCACCTCCCCCGGTGTGCGAAATTCCTCTGCGAAATACCGGCGTGGCGTCAGTCGATTCGGTCCAGGCTTTTGCTTAATTCATTGCTGCCGGGACAGTTATGCCAGCAGAGTTCCCCCAGTCGCCGAGGAAGGACGAATCGGATGCCCGACTGACCACGCTTTTTGTCGACTTCAAGGAACCCGGCAATCACGCCTCGGTTGAGCGCGGTTTTCACACGGAGGGTCAGCCCGAGCGCGCCTATCAAACGCTCGATTCGCTGACGAATTGCTTCATCGAATCCAACCCATCGCACCGCGAGATCCATCGCCACAATCAGGCCAAGTGACACCGCCTCGCCATGTCGCAGTTCGTAACCGCTCGCCACCTCAAGCGCGTGCCCCATTGTATGGCCCAGATTCAGTGCCGCGCGTCCGACACTCTCGACAGATCGCTCGCGCTCATCCGACGCCACGATTGCCGCCTTGGTCTCGCAATTGCGGCGAATCAATTCGATCGTGGTTGCCGAATCACGATTCCGAATCTGATCAACATGGCGCTCGTGCCACTGCACAAACTCATCGCCCTCGATGACGGCGTGTTTCACTGATTCCGCCAGAGCAGCCGTGAAGTCGCGATTAGCCAGCGTTGACAGACAATCGACATCGATAAGGACAAGTTCCGGCTGATGAAATGCTCCGATCAGGTTTTTTCCCGCCGCATGATTCACCGCGGTCTTGCCGCCGACTGCCGCGTCGAGATCCGCCTCAAGTGTCGTGGGAATCTGAATCAGCGGCACACCGCGCATCCACGTTGCGGCGACAAAACCCGTCACATCTCCGACGACCCCTCCGCCCAGCGCGATCACGGGCTCCCCACGTGCGTGTCGGCGTTCCGCGAGCCGGTCGTACAGGTCTCGCACCGAGTCCATGGACTTGGCCGCCTCGCCTGCCCGGATCGTGAAAATCGCCGAGTCGACACCGCATCGTGAGAGCGAATCCGCCAATCGAGCCGCGTAGAGCGGCCCCACGTTGGCGTCCGTCACAATGGACGCGCGAGTGCCCCGCGTCAGCGCGGTGAATTCATCACCGGCCCGATCGAGCAGGCCGGAGCCGATCCGAATCGGATATCCACAACTCGCCAGATTCACGTTTACAGTGATCAATGATGCACGTCACTCACAACGGCGTCTGACTGCCCGACCGATTTCCCGCGAGGTTGAATGATCCACCCCCGGCATCTAAGATGCGTCCCAATTATAACGAGGCTTGTTCGCGCCACATCAAATACACTGTGAGACGCCAGATGAGTGACCTGATCCCCGTACACGGCGGACTTTCGGCCCCGGTCAATCGAACCGTCGCCCTTGAACGAATGGCCGAATTCGAGAAGGAGGCTTCGAGCCTCGAAACCATCGCGGTGGACGACGCGGACCTATCCAGCGTCTACCGATTCGGCGACGGCGCATTGAGCCCGCTGACCGGACCAATGAGCAAAGACCAATGGCATCACAGCCTGGACACCGGCACGCTTGAGCATAACGGCGAATCCTACGCGTGGACCATCCCGATCTCCCTCCCGATTTACGCCGACCAGGCCGCCTCGCTTTCCGTCGGGCAGAAGGTTCAGTTGAAGAACGGACAAGGGCAACTCGTCGGGATGCTGACGATCGGCGACCTCTTCGACTACGAGAAAGCCAAGTACATCAAATCCGTCTATCGAACCGACCGGACCGACCACCCCGGCGGGCGCATGGTCATGACGGACCCTCGCGACGCGCTCGTCGGCGGCGAAATCGAGGTATTGCCCCAACCGAAGAATCCGAAATACGGGAAATACGTCCTGCGACCGGAAGAAACCCGGAAGCTCTTCGCCGCGAAGGGCTGGACCAAGGTCGTTGCTTTTCAGACGCGCAACCCGCTGCACCGCGCCCACGAGTATGCGCTGATTTACGGTCTCGAAACGCTGATACGGGATTGCGATACCGCCGGCGCCGTGCTGAACCCGCTGATCGGCGAGACCAAATCGGACGACGTGGACGCCGCGACGCGCATGGCCACGTATGAGGCACTGATCGAGCAGAACGCCCTTGGACAAGGTGACAAGGATGAGGCACTCTGGGCCGGCAAGTCCTACACACTGCACGACCGCGTCATACTCCTCGGCCTTGATATCAAGATGTTCTACGCCGGCCCGAGCGAGGCCGTCATGCACGGCATCTACCGACAGAACTACGGTTTCACCCACATCATCATCGGTCGAAAGCATGCCGATGCCCCTTATGATGACGGGAGCGACATCTGGGACGGGCTCGATGCCCAGCGCATCTACGATCAACTGCCCGGCAAGCTGGAGATTCAGCCGGTCAAGGTCGGATTTGCCGCTTTTTACGAAAGCGTCGGTCGTGTCGCCCTGGTTGAGCAGCATCCCAATGAAAAGCCGGTTTCGATTTCCGGCAGGCAGATTCGCGAGGAATTGCAGGCTGGAAAGCTGCCGGACCCGCGGATCATGCGACCCGAGACCGCCAGAATTCTGATCGAAAAAATGAAGAAGTGACGCCGCTCCGGCGGCGCCGGCGGCTGGCACGTGGTAGAATCTTCTGTGGTTGAATGCGGTGCGGACGTGGAGTCGCCAAGATGCTGAAGTTATCCGATTTTCTCGCCCGAATGGACTGCCATCCGCAGCGCGTGCCGCTCGATGAACTGACGTCGATGCTGGCGGAACTGTCGATCACGCTCAATGACGTGAAGGACTTCGTCAAGTTCGGCGGCGAGACCTATCGTCGCAACCTGATGCATGCCGGTCCGGGATACCATGCATTGATCCTCTGCTGGAAGAACGGCCAACGCAGTCCGATCCATGACCACCGAGGCTCAAGCTGCGGGGTGCGCATTCTCAAAGGCGTCGCGACGGAAACATACTTCAATAAGAGCGCCAACGGCCTTATTTACGCCGCCTCGTCGCGAGAACTGCACGAGGGCCAGGTGTGCGGTTCCCAGGATGCGGACATTCACCAGATATCGAATCTTCAACCGGGAAGTGCCGAACTGGTGACACTCCACGTCTATTCGCCTCCGCTCATGGTGATGGGAACGTACTCGCTGCTCGATCAGTCGGTCGGTGAATTTGCGGATCCGGTCTTCGAATTCTGCCACGGCGCCGGCATCTGAACGGGGCTGTCCGCCGCCCGGAGACGTACGGCCTGTTCAGGCCTTCTCAACCTCGATGCCGACATCCCCGCGGCCAACCACCCAGAATCGATTTTTCCCGGCGGCTTTCGCCTGAAGGAGTGCACGATCCGCCGCCTCAATCAGCCCCCGGGTCGTGGTCGCCTGCCAGGGGAAATGTGCGATTCCCCCGCTGATGGTCAGACATCCGACGGCGTCCGGCCCCAGCCTCGAAAAGGCGTGTCGCTGCAACGCGCTGCGGAAGCGATTCAGCACGTCAATCACGCCTTCGGGCGGCGCAGAGCCGACGGCTCTCGGCCCTTCTGGATCCCAGAATACGACCACGAATTCGTCACCACCGTGCCGAGCGACGAGGTCTGACTTTCGGCTGCATGATGCGAACAGCTTGCCGACCTCGATCAGAATTTCGTCGCCCGCATCGTGTCCGTACTGATCGTTGTATTTCTTGAAATCGTCGATGTCGAAGACGAGCAGGGTCACTGTCATTCGGTCACGGCGAGCGAGCGCGAGCTTTTCCTTCACGAATGCGAGCAACTGACGACGATTGGGCAGACCGGTCAGATCGTCGGTCAATGCCAGTTTGCGCCAGACTTCCGCCCGGCGCGCCCCCTCGAGCAACCGACCGAGCAACAAACCGTAATGCCGCAGCTTCTGTCGATCCGCATCCGAGTACTCCGAATCGTCCGCCTTCGGCCCGACGCGAATCTGTCCGCCGCGCTGCTCCCCTTCAACGATCGGCTCAACCAGCACGGCCGAATCGGACCGCGAACTTCCGCGTCCCGCACGCCCCATCTTCCCGTCGGAGGAAATCGTCGCCCAATCCGCATTGACTGCGACGGCCACCAGCGCCGCCATCGCCGACAATCGCTTTGGATCGTGCTTTGAAATGCGCGGCAGCAAATCCGCCAACCTGGCCAGCTCCTCCGGCGTCGGCATCGGCACGGCCACCGCGGCATCGGCCTCGGCCCGCTGGTGCATCGCGCGGGAAGCGACTCGCAGGGCACGTTCCAGCTCCAGCGGCTCGGGCGGAAAAATGATGTAATCGTCCACGCCAAAATCCAGCAGGCGGCGGCCGACGAATTCGTATACGGGCTCACAGCAGAAGATTACGGGAATCTTCGGCCCGGCCACGTTCTTGATGGCAGTGACGGCTGATTCAATATTCCGGCAGGTCCGATCGTGGCCGACAAGAATGGCCTGCGTCTTGGCGCGCGGAATTTCGGCGATGCCGGCGATGTAATTGCGTGTGCCGTGAATCGGCCGCGGCGCGAAACAGTCACGCATGATCGGTCCGAGTCGATCCAGATCGCCGATGATCAGGAGTCGCGAATCCCGCAGCGGTGGGCCGTCCGTCATCGTTCGACCTCCCCGCCATCCTCCTCGGTCAGATCGGCGTCCGTGCGCAGCAGGGCCTCGATTTCTTCGGGCGTGATCGCCACGTCCCGATCGACATCTGTCCGGTGCTCGGGTGCCGAACTGGAGGCACCACCGGAAAATGCCATCGACCCGGGCGGCAGTCGGCGACCGATCGGGTTCGGTTCGCCGCCCATCCTCCGGCGAACGGCCTCGTGCAACGGCATGCCGGCATCAGCGGATTCGGCCCCGCCGTCGGTGGACAGCCTTGAACGATCGAGTGGTCCCGAGTCCGCGTCTTGCGTCGACCGGGCATCCTCCGGCTGCTCCCCGGTGTCGGTGTCCGACCCGGAATCCGCGATGCGCGCGTCCGCCGGATGAAATGCGTCCTGCGGCGGCCATTCTGCCGATGCACCACCGTGAATCGATTCCTCCGATTCCGGATCGACATCCAAAGTTCGCGAACGATCAGCCGCGACATCAAACGCGTCGGCGACCTCGACATCCGTATCCAGCAATTCCTCGCCACTCCATTCGACGACTTCGCCTTCGTCTTCCACGTCCGCCTCAACGGCCGCTCGAATGCCCATCGCTTCGTCGGTGATGTCCTGCAAAGAAGCCGTCTGATAGCGCCCCTTCACGCCGTTCAGTCGATCGAGCGTCCCCGCAAAAACGGGAACAGTCACCTTCAGATCCGGAAAGTATCGCGGCGCGAGATTCAGGAACGACAATTCGCCGTCATCCAGAATACGAACGTCGACAAGCAGATGATTCGGCCTGTTTCCGGTGCAGAGCTGAGCCATCGCTGAATAGACGTCGGGCACCCATTCGATGGGCGCGCCATGGCTCATCATCAACTCGCCGGCGGAGCAGATTGCGTCGTCCTTGCCGTCAAAGATGATCAGGTACGACTGTCGGACTTGCACCGTAGGTTCGGACATCACACCCTCTACCGACGGAAATGAGAAGCGCCTCCCCAGGCTCCCTGCTTGAAACTGCGCCCGAGGATATCCGAACGCAGCGGATTTCACCACTGCGAGGCCGACACGAATCGGCCGGCGGGAGTGCGGACGGTGTCGGCAAAGCAGCCCAAGCCGCAGCGAGGGCGGGCTTCACCCGATCGTCACCAGTCGCCGATATTCAACGCAAGAGAACCGGGATGGGTTCGAATTCCAACCGCCCCAATCGACTCTAGGGATTCCGAAGCGACAAGTCAAAGACTTGCGACTCGGCCCGCATTCAGTGAAACTTCTCCGCATGAATCGCCAAGCCCGATATTTCGCGCCGTTTCGCGTTAGAATTCACAGCCCACGCCGCATCACGTGGTTCGCAGCCCTCGCTCTCGCCGGACTGATTGTGTCCACGGCGGTTCGGGCGCAGCCGCAGGCGCCGAAATCCACCTCCAGAATCGATCCGGCGGCGCTGTTGAAGGCGCGCCTCGATGCCATTCTGGCTGTGCAGCCGGGAGCGAAGGGACGGCTCAGCGCGCAGGTGATCGAGCTGGATTCGGGCGAAATCATTTACGCCAATCAGGCCACTGATCCGCTCATCCCGGCCAGCAATATGAAATTGCTCATGATGTCGGCAGCCGTCGATATGCTGGGAGTTGACTACAAGTATCAGACCGTGCTGGCGATTCGCGACGTGGATCTCGTCATTCTGGGGAGCGGCGATCCGACGCTGGGTGACGATCGCCTGGCAGTGGAGAGCGGCACGAGCATCACGAGCGTCCTTCACGAATGGGCCGCGTCGCTCAAGAAGGCAGGCATCAAGCAGATCCCCGGTAATATCGTGATCGATGACTCCGTGTTCGATCAACAGTTCACCCACCCGCAGTGGCCCGCCAACCAGTACCAGGCATGGTATGAAGCGCCCGTCGGCGGCCTCAATTTCGCGGAGAATTGCGTCAAAGCGTCCGTCACACCGACCGAACCGGGCAAGAAGGCCAAAGTACTGCTCGTCCCCGGCAACACTTATGTGAAAGTGAAAAACGACACGGTGACGGGCGGCAAGAACGGCCTCGTTGCATCGCGGCCGGCGGATTCAGACACGCTGATCGTTCGCGGCGGCGTATCGAAACCCGGCATCCTCGAGAAGGTGACCGTGCGCGATCCCGGTCTTTACTTCGGATCCGTCGTGCGGACCATTCTTGCCACCAACGGGATCAAAGTCGGCGGCGATGTTGTCCGCGAGAAGATCCGGCTTGAGGGCGGCCGCCTGCCGAAGGAGTGTCATATCGTTCACATCCATCGATCGCCTCTGGCCAACGCCTTGCGGCGCTGCGGCAAGGACAGTCGCGGGATGTTCGCCGAAGCGTTGCTCAAGACGCTCGGGGCGATTGATGGAGAAGTCGGGACGTGGGACTCCGGCCGGTCAATGGTTCATACGTTTCTCAGAAAGGTCGGGGCGCCGGCGAATCAGATCACGATCGACGACGGCAGCGGACTCTCCCGATACAATCGCCTGAGTGCAAATGCTGCGACACTGATCCTGAAGTACATCTACAAGAGCGGTCGGCCCGCGTTTGATCTGCTTAGAGATTCGCTGGCGATCCCCGGCGAAGAGGGCACCCTGAAGAAACGTTTGCGCGATCCTTCCACCCGCAACCGCGTTTTCGCAAAGACCGGCTACATCAACAATGTATGGACGCTCGCCGGCTTCCTGAAAACCGAGGATGAGAAGTGGCTCGCCTTCGCGATTTTCTATAACGCCGACAGTTCCATGCCCTCACCCAAGAGCAAAATGGACGACGCACTTCGGCTGCTCGTGAAATGGCCGGACATTCCTGGCCCGGCAGCGACCCAGCCGTCAACCAACCGGTAGATTTGCCCACGCCCAACGGAATGTATGGGACGTCCGGATGACAGCCGATCAATCCTCATTCGCAATCAGCTCGGCAATCTGCACTGCGTTGAGCGCGGCCCCCTTTCGAAGTTGATCGCCGCAGACGAACAGATCAATTCCGCGTCCGTCCGGCTGGCTCACATCCTCCCGAACTCGGCCGACAAGGCAATCGTCTTGACCGCTCGCATCGATCGGCATCGGGAATCGATTGCTGGCTCGATCATCGATGAGCCGCACCCCGGGGGCGGCAGCGAGAATCTGGCGGACGGATTCGACCGACATCGGCTTGTCGAATGTCAGGTTGATCGACTCGCTGTGGGCCCTCATCACCGGAACGCGTATGCAAGTCGCCGTGATGGCGATGTCCGGATCGCCGAAGATCTTTCGCGTCTCCTGAATCATTTTCGTCTCTTCGACGTTGTATCCGTCCGCTCCGATCGCCGTGTTATGACTGAACAGATTGAACGCGCATTGAACCGGGAACACGCTCGGCACGGGCGTTCGCCCGTCGAGCACGGCGCGCGATTGCTCCTGCAATTCGATCATCGCCTGCAAGCCGGCGCCACTCACCGCCTGATAGGTGCTGACGACCACCCGTCGCACACGATTGACACGATGCAGCGGCCAGACCGCCATGTTCATGATGATTGTCGAACAATTCGGATTGGCGATGATTCTGGCATTGCTGATGGCATGGGGATTGATCTCCGGCACGACGAGCGGCACGTTCGGATCCATGCGAAAGGCCGAGCTGTTGTCCACGACACGCACGCCGTTGTCCACTGCGATGGGGGCCCACTCGCGGCTGGCTGAAGCCCCCGCGCTGAAAAGCCCGATGTCCACGCCGCGGAAACTCTCCGGCGTGACCGCCTCGACAGCCAGTTCGCTGTCGCCGTATCGAACTCGCTTCCCCGCCGACCGTTCCGACGCAAGAAGGCGAACACGGTCGGCCGGGACGCCGCGGCTCGCGAGAATCTCGATAAACTCCTGCCCGACCGCGCCGGTCGCGCCGAGTATTGCAAACATGGCGTTCATGTCAGACTCCGGATCAAAACTGAAAATAGATGAAAGGGTGCGAATTTGCCGGGCTGAAGATCACAAGCAGAATGATCCATGTCGCATATCCAAATCCCGCCACCGGCGCGGGCAGCCTAAGCCGCGGACGGTCGCGCCGAACCCATTCCTCATAACAGTGCAAAATCGCAAGCAGCCCCAACAGCATGACCGAGGGCAGCTTGTTCATCAACCAGATCGGATCGGGCACCTCAGCCGGAATGAACAAATGCCGCATAAAGTACCAAGCGCGATTCAGGGCTGCCGCGGTCGATTCGCGTCCGAGTCCGTCCGCCAGGGTCATCGGCTGACACCTGAAGTACACCCAGGCGATATGCACGATCATGAGCGTCGCGGCCCAGTTGAACAGGCGACGTCCGGGCCCCGGGGCGGACTGCGTTCGTGAAGTGAACACGCGCATCAGAATCAGCGCCACACCATGAATGCCGCCCCAGATCACGAACGTCCAACTCGCGCCATGCCACAAACCGCCGAGCAGCATCGTGATGAGCAGATTGCGCGCCGTGATCCAGCGGCCGAGGCGAGAACCACCAAGCGGAATGTAAAGATAATCCCGCAGCCACGACGAGAGCGAAATGTGCCATCGTCTCCAGAATTCGGATAGGTTCACGGAGAGGTAAGGACTGGCAAAGTTCGGAGCGAAGTCATAACCCATCATGCGGGCGATTGCGATCGCCATGTCGGTGTAGCCGGAGAAATCGCAGTATATCTGGCCGCCGTAACAGAACATGGCCAGCCAGAGATCGCCGGTGCGGAATCGCATGGGATCGGAGAACACAGGATCGACGAACGTCGCGAGATGATCCGCAATCAGCAGTTTTTTGGTGAGACCAAACAGGAACAACACGATTCCCGATTCGATTCGCGGCCATTCGAATCGTTTCATCGACTGCAACTGCGGAAGGAACTCCCTCGCCTTGACGATCGGCCCCGCCACGAGTTGCGGAAAGAACGCGACAAACAAGGCAAATTCGACGAAGGAGCGCGTCGCACGAATCTCGCGTCGGTAAATATCGATCGTGTAGCTCAGCGTCTGAAATGTGTAGAAACTGATTCCCACCGGCAGAATGATTGACAAGGTCGATCGATTTGCCGGCAGGCCCATCGACGCCAACAAACTCTCCAAGGAGGACACGAAGAAATCGGCATACTTGAAAACCGCAAGCATCCCCAGATTCGAAACGAGTGAAAGCACCAGAAGCAGCTTTCGGCGCCCCCGGTCAGTCGCTGCATCCATGCCGATACCCGCGGCATAGTCAATCACCGTTGACGCGATGAGCAGCGACACAAGCCACGGATTCCACGCCATGTAAAACACGTAGCTCGCCACCAGCAGGAGCAGATGGCGCGCTCGGAGGGTCGGCAGGGCCCAATACAGCCCGAAGACGGGCCAAAAGAAAAAAGCGAATTGCCAACTCGAAAAAATCACGGCGTGCCGGCCTCGCTCTTCTCGCCGTGATCGGCCAGCGGCCCGATTCCGACGTCGGACGCGGGCCTCTCGTCCGCGAAGGCGAGCCGTTCGTCCGGTCGAATCAGGCCGAGCCGGATCGCGCGCTCCGCGATGCGACGACTGGCCCGGCGCGCGAGCGGGAGACCCATGTGCGATTCGTCCAAATAGTCCGCGTTTGTACGCGGTAAATCATGCGTCGATGCGCCGACGTAGGCCACGCCCGCCTGCAAGCAGCAGTCGAGAATCAGTTGCTCCAGAACGGGTTCCGCTTCGTGCCAACGCTCTTCGGTCCACGGGCTGTTCGGCAAGTACGCAACCACCACCGGAATGTCGTGATCAACAAACCACTGAAGCAACGCACGAAACCGCGACACCACTGGCGCGTGAACGTCGCAGACAGGTACGGTGGCGGCCGCGATCGACCGCAAATCGGCTGAAAGCTTCATCTCCAGGTCCGCCAGCCGCCGGCCGCTCAGCCACGGATGTTCGTATCCGTCCTCCGGACAGTCCCGCGATGCATGATGCCTCAATTCGACTGCCAGTTGGGCATGCTTGGGAAACAATGCGCCCGAGCGCTCCTGAAGCCACGATGCAATTTCGAAACGGCGATGAAACAGTGCCCAAGGCGAGGCCAGCCGCCGCTCAACGAAGTTGGCCAGAACCGTCGACGACCAGCCATCGTGAAACAGGTAGTCCGTAAGGTCGCGAAATTCAAACAAGTCGCGCGCGGCTGAGATCGGCTCCGCATCCGCCCGAATCTCGCTCGCATTGACGCCGAGTACGACGAGGCTGGGCCGGATCGAGGCAATCGTTCGCTCTGCCAGAATTTGCCATTCAGGAATTTTTGACCCGGGAATGCCAAAGTTGAACGCCTTGAGCCCGGTTGCCCGTTCGAACTCAGACGGCGCTAATCCGTACGCAGCACGCGACGATCCGAGCAATATCACTCTCGGCGCCGGATTCCGCGCGTGAACCGCCCGCGACTTGCGCGCGTAATGGTCAACGTAGTAACTATCCAGAGTGTCCCGCCCGAAACGCACAAGAACGTCTGCCAGAAGCAGGGTCGTGATCGCGATCGCGACCACGGTCATACGCCGTCTCGCATCGATTGGCACCGAGTTCCAATGCAAGGGACGCCTCAATCGGAAAGCGAATCGCGCGTTGCAGGCGCAGCCGTCTCGCGACGCCTTTCCGCTCCTCCTGATATCGGCGGAGACGGGTCTCCGATCCTGCTTCGCGAGATGCCAACGGCCGCTCACATCCTGCCGGGGGGACAACTCAAACGACAGAGCCGTGAGGACCGGCAGTATTTGCCGACCCGGATGGGATTGCATTGAAAAAGGTTGCGATCGGGACGAAATGTATGCGGCCGATCAGACATTGGGCAGATCGTCGGGTTGACGATCGTAATGACCGGCTTCGAGGTGCTTGTTGATTTCCGCGCGTATCATCGGCGCCTTGATACCCATCTCCGCCAAGGCGGCGCTGGCGACACTGCCATCCTCCCGGGCCAACGCGATCAACAGGTGCTCGCCGTTGACAACTTTGCTTTCCAGTTGACGCGCTTCTTCGATTGCTGAGGACATCACGTTTCGGAAATGCGGCGTTCCCGGCAGGCGGCCGAAGACCCAGGTGTCCTCGAGCGTCCCCTTGATCAGCCGATCGACCACACCTCGCGCCTTTGCGAGATCGACGCCGTGCTCGCGGAGAATGATTGCCGCCAGCGTGGTGCCCTCCTGCACGAGCGCAAGCAGCAGGTGTTCAGTCCCGACATAGTCCTGCTCATAATCGCGGGCGATCTCCTGCGAGAGCTTGATGATCCGCTCCAGACTTGGCGTGAGCTTTTCGAACATTGCCGCCACCCATTCGTCGCTTTTTTTCGGTGCGACGCGAACCGCCGTGGTGCGAGTTAGTCCGGCGTGTCCGCCTTAACTTCACGCGTCGCGGCGCCCTTTTCGCCCGATTGATCCACTCGGCTCTTAGCAAAGTTATAAGCCAGACTCAAAATCGCCACAAGCACCGTGAAACCCAACGTGATTCGCAGGATCTTCAATCGATTTGCGACCTCGCGATCTCGCCACTCCGCCAACCGCTGATCGATTTCATTCAATTTCAGGTCGATTCGCGCCTCGATTTCATCCAGTTTTACCTTGATGTAATCATCGGCCGCGCCACGCAGACGCTGGGCAATTCCGCCGACCACGCCGAGATCCTCAATCTGCCGCTTCAGTGACTGTCTGGACGCGGTTTCAATCGGAGGGACGGTTGGGCTGACGCCGGCCCCCGCATCCGAATCGGTGTGTTCGCCGTCGATTATTCGCGCGAGCCAGGATCCGACCACGCGCCGGCGTTTGCGATGAAATCTCGCCCAGAAACCGTCGCTCTGCTGCAAACGCTGAATCACCGACTCCGCCGAGTCCGACTCGCGCACCTCAACGTTTCGCAGGCGTGCCAGCGTCTCCAGCCCGCGTCGCGAGAGGGCGTCGTAATTGGTTTTGTCGATGGACCGGATTTCGAGAATGATCCGTTCCTTCGTTGCGTCGTCCGCCACGCTTCGACGTGCCCATCGAAGGACTTCCATGAGTCCATCGCGGTCGAGTGCGGCAATCAATTGTCTGCGCGCCGCCACGCGCCTGACGACCTCAACCGACGACAGGTCGTCCGAAAGCTCCAACCCGAGATCGCGCCCGTGACGAAGCAACTCGTCATGGGGCAGTTTCTCCAGCGCGGCGATTTCGTCATGGCCTGCATGGGATGGATCGTTCTGCGGAGTCATCGTACGTTCTCATTTCCGCTGCGGCATCGGATCGCCAGGCTAATACGCCGCACCCGGCAGCCGAAGGTCTTTGCCGGTCAGCAGCGCCGCAAATTCGTACCCCGCCCCGCGGATATTCTCCGCGGCTCCTTCGGCCCGGTCGACCACCGCCACGATTTTCTCCACGGTTGCACCAAATTCCGAGAGCATCCTGGCGGCTTCAAGCACCTGGCCACCTGTCGTCGCAATGTCCTCAACCAGCAGCACGCGGTCGCCGTTCTCGACGTGACCTTCGAACAATTTACCCATGCCGTAGTCTTTCCTGGAATTTCGCACGATCAGGAAAGGTAGACCCGAAGCCATCGACGCGGCGGCGGCCAGCGCTACCCCACCCAGTTCGGCGCCGGCAATTCGAGTTGTCCCCGCGCCCGCATGGGCAGCCAGCAAACGGCCGACCTCCGCCAGGATGTCCGGCTGCGTTTCAAAAAGGTACTTGTCGACATAAAAGGTGGAGCGACGGCCGGATCGCAGCACAAAATCCCCCTCGCGATAACTCGCCGCACGAATTCGCTCAGCCAATTCCACCTTCGTCATACGCTGATCTCCGGATCGCGCCGCCGCACGCCGTGGTGCCTCTTCAGCAGCGGAGTGATCGTTCTAGAGAGAAACTCGTCCACCTGCTTCGCCGCCAGTCCGACGAATGCATCCGGTCGCATCAGTTCACTAATCTTTACACCCGCGAACGCTTCGTCGCGCCGGAGGCGCGCCAACAGGTCGTTCGCCCGCCCTTTCAGTTTCACCTCCGCTGCCGCCGCCTGCGAATGAACGCGGATGCGCTCATGCAGCGCCTGTCTATCGCCGCCGGCCGCCGCCGCCGCCATGAGGATGTCCTCGGTCGCCATGAATGGAAGCTCTGCTTCGACATGCGCGGCTATGACCTGCGGATAAACAACAAAGCCGCGTGCCACTTGCACGACAATCTGCAAAATCCCGTCCGTGGCCAGGAACGCCTCCGGGATCAACAGTCGCTTGTTGCTCGAATCGTCCAGCGTTCGTTCGAGCCACTGTTCAGCCGCATTCTGAAAACCGGACTGCGCCAGGGAAATGACAAATCGCGCCAGGCCGGTTGCCCGCTCACAGAGCATGGGATTGCGCTTGTAGGCCATTGCCGAACTGCCGATCTGTGACTTGCCGAACGGCTCCTCCATTTCCTTCAGGTTTGCAAGCAATCGAAGATCATTGGCGAATTTGTGCGCGCCGGCGGCGATGTTAGCCAATGCCGATACCACGTGTGCATCGATCTTGCGCGAATAAGTCTGCCCGACAACCGGCTCGCATTCATCGAAGCCGAGCTTCGCTGCGACCAGCCTTTCAAGCTTCCGCACCTTGGCTGCATTGCCTTTCATCAGCGCGAGGAAACTCGCCTGCGTTCCCGTCGCGCCGCGAATGCCGCGAAATCGAAGCGTGCGAATACGGCCGTCGATTTCCTCCAGATCACGTGCAAAATCCACGCACCAGAGACTGACGCGCTTTCCAACGGTTGTCAGTTGCGCCGGCTGATAATGGGTGAATCCGAGACACGGCAGATCGCGGAATTCCTTCGCGCGGCGGGCAAGTGCCTCGACCGCGCTGACCAGCCACTCGCGGATGACGCCCATCGCCTCGCGCATCAGAATGAGGTCGGCATTATCGACGATGTCCATGCTCGTCGCGCCCAGATGCAATATGCCGCGTGCATCCGGAGCGACATCACCGTAGGCATGCAGATGCGCCATCACATCATGCCGCAACCTCACTTCATGTTCACGCGCGGATGCCAGATTGATGTCATCCAGCGCTCCGCGCAGGGACCGCAGCTGGCTGGAAGTGATCGGCAGGCCCAGTTCGTGCTGTGATTCGGCCAATGCGAGCCAGATTCGACGCCAAGTCAGCGCTCGCCGACGCATCGAAAAAAGCTCCGCCATTTCTCGCGACGCATTGCGACCCACTAGCGGACTTTGATAGACATCCGCTGATGCCGCGTCGAATGATACTGTTTTTCGAGTACGGGTCGTTTTCATTTGGTTCGGCGCCGTGCAGCCCGATCGTGCCATCCCGACATGACGCACGCCGGCTTTCAGAACTCGCGCAGGTCCAGCAGTTTTCGCAGAAAGGCTCGATAGTCCGTCTCAAAACCCTCGAGATCCTCCGTGATGTAGGCTCGGAAGATCGCTTCACCCCGGCTCATCTCGCCTTCGGAATCTGCCGCCATGAATGCGTTGGCCTTGCGGTTCATCGCCTCCGTGCCCAACTCCGTCAACAGAAGACGGAAACCGGGGGAGTATCTGTTGGTCCGGGGCGAATCCAGAAGATACATGACGAGCGACCACTCCTGCGCATAATAGCTGCGGACGTGACTTGCGTGCTGCTGGACTGCAATCCCCGCATGGGTGCCGAGAATTTCCTTCAGCGGAATGAGTGAATCGTTGACAAGCGCCTCGCGCATCGCCGGGCTGCGCAGCGTGTTGTTCCGCGGATTGAAGCTCGGCCGGTTGTATTGATCGAGTTCAAATGCCTCGAAGTAGCAGGCGAGTCCTTCGTTGATCCACGCCGGAATCTGGCTGCGGCCCGTCACTTCGAGGTACTGATGCAGGCCTTCATGTGCCAGAATCGACAATGTGGCGGCCTGAGTCGTGAAAAACGAGACCGTCACTCCCCGTTCCGAATAGCCGCCACGTCGAATCTGCTTGTAGGTTGCGGCGCGAGGACCGGTAAACTCAACCGTGAACCGCTCCCATTCAGGGCGTCGCAGAAACAAGTAGGACTTCATCGGCTCCGACAGTTCAACCTCGGTCGGCAGTAGCTCGCGATATGCGCTGAAGCACGCCTCCATGAACACCGGCAATGCTTCGAGGAACGGCTTTCGCTTGATGCAGGTGGTGTAGAGCTCGTAGTGAGCGGACGTGAGCTTCTGTCCGGAAACGCCTTTGTACGTCCAATCCTCGGTTGAATATGTCACCGGTTCCGGAGCCGGCTGTAACGATTGACACCCGGCGAACGTCCAAATGACGAAACACAGGATGATCGCGGGCGAGGGAAGCGAATTGCCCGGCCCCGATAATGACCGATTGTGAGTTTGTTTGAACATGATTCGGAATGCTAATTGGAAACCGGCCAGCGCAAAAGGGAGTTGCCGCGACAAGCGCCGTGCGACTCGCTCCGGCCTGACTCGGTCCAGGCGAGAGCCACGGCTCGTTCGACTCATAGCGCCCATTTCCCTATCATGCGAGCCTGCCCGGTTCGCGTGCGAATATCGCGGAAGCGTTTTCGACGCAACGCACGGGCGACTCAAACGCTGAAATGACCTGAATTACGAGGATTCACAATGCCCGACATTGAGAACGTCATCATCATCGGCTCCGGACCGGCCGGCTGGACCGCCGCCATTTACGCGGCACGAGCCAACCTGAATCCCCTCGTCTTCGCAGGCCGCGCGAAGCAGACCCCCACCACCGAATTGCCCGGCGGACAGCTCATGCTGACCACCGAAGTCGAGAACTATCCCGGATTCCCCCACGGCGTCACTGGTCCGGTCCTCATGTCTCACTTTGCGTCTCAGGCTGTCCGATTCGGCACGCGAATCGTGTCGGACCGTGGCATCATCAGCGAGGCGCCACCGGAAGACACGCCCGCTTTCGACTGGCATGACTGCAAATCCGTCGATCTCTCCAAACGACCTTTCACCGTCGTGGACGAGGACGACAAGGTTTATCGCGCCAGGTCGATCATTATTTCCACAGGCGCAACCGCCAACTGGATCGGGCTCGAAAACGAAATGCGATTGGCCCGCAGCGGCGGCGGTGTCAGCGCCTGCGCAGTCTGTGACGGCGCATTGCCTATCTTCCGTAACAAGGAACTTGCCGTCGTCGGCGGAGGAGACTCCGCCATTGAAGAGGCGACCTATCTCACGAAGTATGCGGGAAAGGTTTATCTGATCCACCGTCGAGACCAGCTCCGCGCCAGCAAAATCATGGCTGAGAGAGCGCTGAGCAATCCGAAGATCAAACCGCTCTGGAACAAGGTCGTCGTCGATGTCCTCGGTGAAAGCAGCATCCGTGCGGTCAAACTCAAAGACACCATCAGTGGCGATGAATCCGAGCTACCAGTCGGCGGCCTCTTCGTTGCGATCGGCCACACACCGTCGACTCGCTTTCTCAATGGTCAACTTGAATTGGATGCCAAAGGCTATATCAAGCTGAAGGACTCGTACCGAACGACGACGAGTATTGAGGGGGTCTTCGCAGCGGGCGATGTCGTCGATAGCGTGTATCGACAGGCGATCACCGCAGCCGGCATGGGCTGCAAAGCCGCGATCGATGCCGAACGATGGCTCGCCGAGCACGGCGAATAGACGCCGGTTTGCGGCCTGACGGTTGCCTCGTGGCGCTTCGAGTCACTCGCCGATGATTTTCACAAGCACGCGTTTTTTGCGCCGCCCGTCAAACTCGCCGTAAAAGATCTGCTCCCACGGTCCGAAATCCAGCTTTCCGGACGTGATCGCGATGACCACTTCGCGGCCCATGATCGTTCGTTTCAGGTGCGCGTCGGCGTTGTCCTCACCGGTGTCATTGTGCCGATACTGCCGAATCGGCTCGTGCGGCGCCAGTTGTTCCAGCCAGCGATCGAAGTCGGAGTGCAGGCCTTGCTCGTCATCGTTGATGAAAACACTTGCGCTGATGTGCATCGCATTCACGAGGCACATACCCTCGCGAACGCCGCTTTCCGTGAGCGCCGCCTCAACCTGTGGCGTGATATTGAGGTAGGCCCTGCGGGTGGGAATCTCGAACCAAAGCTCCTTACGAAACGCCTTCATCTCGACCTCCACGCCCCCGGCGCGATTCTAACCCGGACTGCGTAAAAACAGTGAAGGGTTGGCCCGACCAAATCCGTTGATCGAGCCAACCCTGCCGCATCAGAGAAGAAGGAGTAGGTATCGTTCATACGACCGGAATCCGGGCTGGGTTCGCCGCACCCCCCTTTCCGCGCCATTTACATAACACTATTGCGATTAAGCAGTTAGAGCCAATCGCCCGTAAATAGACCGGGAGGCCGCAACTCTGGTTGCGACGCTTCGGTCCGCATGCTAAAAGGAGCGCTTTCGAGCGATTCTCCCGGGCACATCCCAACATGGCCAAACACCGACCGCCAAGCTCCCCTCCACTGACTTATAAGTCATCCGGCGTCGACATCGACGCCAACGACGTCATGGTTGAGAGGATCAAACACGCCATGAAGCGCACCTATGACCCCAGGGTCATTTCGCGACATGGCGGCTTTGCCGGCCTCATGCGACTCGATTTTCGTGAAAGACTGCTCCGGCGTGGCTACAAGGATCCGGTCCTGGCCGCCGGCGCGGACGGCGTCGGATCCAAGTTGCTTCTCGGCATCGAATGGAACCGCATCGCCGATCTCGGGATCGACCTGGTTGCGATGAATGTGAACGATGTCCTTACCTGCGGCGCCGAGCCGCTCTTCTTTCTCGACTATGTCGCCTGTCACAAGCTGGATCCCGATGAAGTGGCCCTCCTCGTCGACGGTATCTCGCGAGGGTGCGCTCTCGCGGGCTGCGCGCTGCTCGGTGGCGAGACGGCCGAAATGCCGGCACTTTATGCGCCCACGCATTTCGATCTGGCCGGATTTTGCGTCGGTGTGGTCGAACACAATCGCATCATCGACGGCCGCCGCACCCAGCCGGGTGACGTGGTCATCGGCATTGCCTCCAGCGGCATACATTCGAATGGCTACTCGCTCGTGCGTGCGGCACTGCAACGTCTGGACAAGCGCAAGAGCTCGCCGCCAATCGACCTGGGTGAATCCCTGGAAGACGCCGTCATGCGTCCGACACGAATCTACGTGAAATCGGTGCTGTCGCTCCTGCAGAAATACAAGCGCAAACGCGTGGTGCTGGCGATGTCACATATCACAGGCAGCGGCCTTGAGGGCAATGTGCCGCGCGTGGTACCCGAGAACTGCAATGTCGTACTGAATCGAGGATCGTGGCCGATACCGCCGGTGTTCAGATTGATCGAATCACTTGGTGTGGACGAGGAGGAGATGTACCGCGTCTTTAACATGGGTATTGGCTTCGTTCTCGTGGTGAGTCCTCCGTTTGTAAACAGCGTGCTTGGCCACCTTCGGAAATCCGGCGAAACGGCATCCGTCATCGGCGTGATCCGGCGAGGAAAAGGCGAACTGATCTGGAAGTAGTCGATTTGCCAAAGGACCCGGCGAATCATGCTTCGCGGCAACACCCCTTGCAATCGCGTCTCGACGAATCAACACTATGCCTCGATCACTGTTCACGGTGTGATCGTGTTCAATGCAACCCTTGTCGGTGATTGAATCTCCATGGGTCTCGTCGTTCAGAAATTCGGCGGCACGAGCGTCAAAGACGCCGAAATGATCCACCGTGCCGCCCGCCGAGCGATTCGTGCCAAAATAGAAGGTCATCAGGTCGTTGTCGTCGTCTCGGCGATGGGCGACTACACGGACAAGCTGATCGATCTGGCTTATCAGGTGACGGACCGCCCCAGCCGCCGAGAGATGGACCAGCTCCTATCCACCGGCGAGCAAGTCTCCATCGCCCTGATGGCAATGGCGATCCACCACGCGGGTCATGATGCAATCAGTCTGACCGGCGGGCAGGTCGGTCTGAGGACCTATGGCGCCTTCGGCCGGGCGCGAATCCGCGAAATCACCCAGAAGAACCGAATTATCCAGCTGTTGAAGGAAGGCAGCATCGTCATTGTCGCGGGCTTCCAGGGGGTGGACGAATCGGCCAACGTGACGACGCTCGGGCGCGGCGGATCCGATACGACCGCTGTCGCGCTGGCCGCGGCACTGGGCGCGGACGTGTGCGAGATTTATACCGACGTGGACGGAATCTACACGGCCGATCCGCGTGTGGTGCCGGAAGCAAGAAAACTGCCGTACATTTTCTATGACGAGATGCTGGAGCTGGCTTCGCTCGGCGCGCAGGTCATGCACTCCCGCAGCATCGAGTTGGGCAAGAACTACGGCGTCACCATTCACGTCCGCAGCAGCTATACCGACGCAAGAGGAACTGACATCGTGAAGGAATCATCCGATTTGCAGCAGGTGATTGTGCGCGGCGCCGCACTGAAGAAAGACCTCGCCCGGGTTGAGATCACGGGCGTGCCCAATCGCCCGGGTCTGGCCGCCGAATTGTTCACCCGGGTCGCCGAACAGGGCGTGATCGTTGACGATATTATTCAGGTCATCCACGAGGGAGGCCGGACCGCCGACATCAGCTTCACCATCGAAGCGGCCGAAAAGAAAGACGCCGAGAGCATCTGCGGCAGCTTTGCCAACGAGATTCCCGGTGTGGTCATCAAGATTCGCGAAGGACTGGCGAAGGTCTCGGTCGTCGGCGTCGGAATGCGCACGCATACCGGCGTTGCATCGAGAATGTTCGACGCACTGCACAAAACGAACGTCAATATCGAGAACATCAGCACGAGCGAAATCGTCATCAGCGTGATCGTCAAGGCTGACGACGGCCCTACAGCGCTCCGTGCCATACATTCGGCATTCGAACTGAGCCAGGAGCCTGCCGAACCCAGGGCCTAGCGGACGGCCGCCCTGGAAGCAGGCGAGCCGCAACCGGGAGACAATCGGCCTGGCGCAAAAAAACCGGCGGATGCGAATCCGCCGGTTCTCGGAATTTCTACTCAAATCAGAAGATCGAGGCGCGCGTCAATTGCCGGACGCGACGTGCACCGGTTCGTACGGTGCAACCGCTCCCGTCGTGTCGGTCGGTATGGCCTCGTTCGTGCTTACAAGGAAAATTTCGACCCGGCGATTGGCCTCGCTGCCGCCCGTGGCAGGATTCGGGACTCGCGGCCGGAACTCGCCGTAACCCATCACGCCGAGCCGTGTCGAAGCCACGCCATTCGAGCCGAGCACACCCATCACCGAGATGGCTCGATGTACGGAGAGATGCCAATTCGTCGGATGGTCGCGGAGCGTAGCAGGGTTCACGATTCGCAGATTGTCGGTATGCCCCACCACGACCACCTCGAAACTGCTGGCAGCCGGCGAGTTCACAATCTGGGCGAACGATCTCAGCGAATCGATCACATTCTGCCGAACATGATCACTGCCCTTGTCAAAGGTCAGATCGCTCTTCCATCGAACCGCGCCTCGGCGTGGATCGTATTCAACCGCGTCCGGATACTTTGAAGCAAATTCCTGCAACGCCCGATCCAGTTCAGGCGGAAGTTTCACTTCGACGACCTTGATTTCGCCCAGTCCCTGTCCACCGAGGCGATCCAGATCCGCCTGCAGCCTCGCAACATACTCTTCCAGTCGATCGCGCTCGGC
Source organism: Phycisphaerae bacterium (assembly GCA_019636475.1). NCBI lineage: Bacteria > Pseudomonadati > Planctomycetota > Phycisphaerae > Phycisphaerae bacterium. The sequence goes on along the minus strand of JAHBXN010000008.1, from coordinate 103,194 downwards.
CTTGTAGTTATCCGCCAGTTCGTTCTTGGCGTTCAACTGGTTTCGAAGGCTCTCTCGCTCCGTCTCCAGTGCCATCACGCGGTTGCGCTCGTCCTGCAGGTCGCGCTCGAGCGTTTCGCATCGTTCGACGGCCTTTCGTCGTGCGAACTTCTCGCGAAGGTATTCATCCTGAGAGACGCAGCCCGTCGACATCAGCCACGTCGCCCCCAGCCCCGCAATCAGTGTCATCATCCTGACTCTGCTCATCCTAAGCCTCCAGCATCCATAAAAGAAAATGACTTTATTCCGTGTCCGTTCCACCACGCGCCCCGCGCGATAACAAGCAAGCATTATGCTGAACCATCCACATCGTATCAACGGTTGATCCGTTCAAACTTGCAAATCAACAGGCAACGCGACGCCGCCTGAACACACGACTTCGCACTGCCCATGAATCAGGACGATCAAGACCCGCTGTGAGTTCTTCCCCGCGACAATGAATTCACAGTCGCCCCGGCTTTCCGGCCCGATTCAATTCGAGAGGCAAAGTCCCCACGCCCGGCGTTCCGATCAACAACACGAATTCGGCCCGTTTGCTCCCGCCGCCCCCCGCGTTACAAATACGGCATGAAGATCATCATTATCGTCGCCATGACTGCCGACCGAGTGATCGGCAAGGACGGCCGACTGCCCTGGCATGTTCCGGAGGATCTGAAGTTCTTCAAACGCACCACCCAAGGCCACGCAGTGATCATGGGACGCAAGACTTACGAATCAATGGGGCGCCCTCTGCCCCGCCGCCGAAACATCATCATCACACGACACGCTGGCTATCGGCCAAAGGTCGCGAAGTCACTCACACAGAGCGGCGATCCGGCCATCGCCGTGCTGTTCAGCCCCGACGATGAGGCCGCGCGGAGGTCTCCCGATCAAACGTGCCTCGATGTGGTCCGAACTGTCGACGACGCTGTCGAACTGTGCCGCCGACGAAGCGAGGAGACTGCCTTCATCATCGGTGGCGGCCAACTCTACGCCTCAACGATCGATCGGGCCGACGAACTGTTCATCACCACCATCGAAGGGGATTTCCCCGGTGACACCTTCTTTCCGGAGTGGAACCCGTCGGACTGGGTCCGAACTGGTCCGGTGGAGGCGGATTTTCCCGCGGCTGTCCGCTATATCCGGCCCCGCTCATGATCCACCGGAGCATCGGGAATCGCAAAAGAACTGCCGACGGCTTGCGGGGGCAAGACTGGTCTGACGGTTGAAATCAACTGACCGCCCAAGGGAAATCCGCGACTCGGTTTGTCAACCGCCCGGCGTCTCGTCCGCGCTCGGGCCGTAGCTCGACGGTACCTGCGCGCCGAGCAATCGAAGATAGACTCCGAACTGACCTCGATGATGGTAGATGTGATTGAGCAGAATGCTGCGAACAAACGCCGCGCGGGGCATTTCAAACAGCACCTTGTCGCCGCGAAGCGCCCTCCATGTTTCCTGCATGGCCGCATCGGAAATCGTCGGGAGGCTCGTCTTCACCGCCGAAACGCTCATCGCGAAAGCCGCCATGATCTCCGCCTTGCTTGCAGGCTGAGGCGCGGGCCGGCTGAAATCAGGTGCGGCCACGTCATTCTGAATGGCCATCTCGATGATGGCGCCCGGCGCAGCCGCGATGTGCAGCGCCAACTGACCGACGGTCATGGACTTTTCATGCGGCCGCCAATTCAGCTTGTCTTCAGGGGTGCGCTCCAGGAATCTGTGAGTCGTACGGCTCTCCTGCTCAAACTCCTGCAAAAACAGACTGGCCACGGTCATTTTGAATCCTCGCTATCTGGGGATGAAGAGACTTCGCCGACATGCTTACTCGCATCCGACGCTGACAATTGACAAATGATGTAATCGCGAACCTGCGACAGCGTGCTCCGAATCACCATAGAATCGTTCGAGGCCTTGTAAAGCAGAAGCGCCCCCTGCATCGTCGCGAGCCACAGCGCCGCCATCGATGACGAATCGACCGGCTTTCCACAGGCCGCAGCAGCCCCGTCGATCAACGCGGCAAAACGGATCCTGCCGGCTGTAAAGCACGCATTGGACGCTTCGCGCAGTCGTGGGTGAGTCTCGGAGACTTCTTGAACGGTCGTTCCGGCGAGGCACGACTTGATGACGTCGGGCGACTCAAAGACCCCGATATGGAATTCCATCGCGCCTTTCAGCTTTTCCAGCGGATCCGGGTGTCTGCAGAAGGGCGCTTCCTGCTCCATTTCCTGGAGCATCGAACACCAACGCGACAGGCAGGCTTCCGCCAACTCCTCCTTGCTGCCGAAGTGGTGAAAAAACGCTCCCTTGCTCACCCCGGCAGCCGCGCAGACCTGATCCACCGTCGTCGCGAGAAATCCGGTCCGACGAAACAGCTCGATCGCCTGGCGGATGATCCTTTCCTTCGCAGTTTCCTTGGGAATCTGGTCCATAGCCTTACTATACCGACCAGTCGGTCTGTTTTCAAGCACAGATCAACGGACCGAAGCTTAGACCAGCGTATCCATTGCATGGGAGGAAAGTTACGGACGTCACACTGCACGGAGCCTTCCGTTGCATATCGACCCATTGACACCAGCAGCGCACAGGGTATATTGCCCTGCTCGCTCGACCTGAGGGCAGACCGAAGTAGCCGAAGTGTGATGGCGGTCAAAGGGCGTCCAGCAACGCGGCCGGACGTACTAGCCTTGGAGAGCACCTTCGCAGCCGCGTCTCATCAATGGTAGCGAACCTTGGGCCCCGGGCCAGTTGTCCCGAGCCTCGAAATCGCGGCCATGTCGTCGCTGCATGCAGGGAAAACCGAATAACGCCCATTACCCGGTAGTGTAATGGTAGCACAGCAGGTTTTGGTCCTGCTTGTCGAGGTTCGAGTCCTCGCCGGGTAGTCGTTGTCCGGCGCCGGGAAGGCCGGCGCAATTGGACACCTGAGGTCGCTCCGGATTTTCGTCGAAGCGAAACCCCGGCGACATTCATGTGTCCGAATGTACTGATTCACATGAACAACCCGCAGAAAAGCAAGATTCCCCAGCGTCAGGCCGCTGTCATCATTCTCGCAGCCGGCAAGAGCACGCGGATGAAGACCGAGTTGCCGAAGGTCATGCACGAGCTATGCGGCAGACCGATGCTGTCGTATGTCTTCGGCGCCTGTCGGTCGGCCGGTCTCGACCGCTTTCACGTCGTGGTCGGCTTTGCGAAAGACGCGATCATCCGGCATTTCTCGAACGAGCCGGGCGTGACATTCGTCGAACAGGTTGAACAGAAAGGCACGGCGCACGCTGTCTCGATGTGTGCGGACAAGCTGAAGGGCTTCGTTGGGGATGTCATCGTTATTGCCGGCGACATGCCGATGATCCGAGCTGAAACACTCAGCGCCTTGCTTCAGTGTCATCGAGCCGCGGCCGCAAAGGCGTCGATCGCGACAACATTCCTCGACGATCCCACCGGCTACGGCCGAATCGTCCGCGGCAGTTCGGGCGAGTTCGAGAAAATCGTTGAGCATCGAGATTGCACGCCGCAGCAGCTCGAAATCAAGGAAGTGAATCCAAGCTACTACTGCTTTGACGCGGCCACCCTGCTTTCGGCTCTGCCGAAAGTGCAGCCGAACAACGCCAAGGGCGAGTATTACATCACTGATCTGCTCGAAATCATCCGAGCCGACGGCGGCACGGTCCTCGCTTCGACCCAGGTGCCGGCCGTCGATGCGGTCGGGATCAACTCCCGCGTCGATCTGGCTGAGGTCGCGAAACTGATGCAGCGGCGGATTCAAAACGGCTGGATGGAACAGGGCGTAACCATTGTCGATCCGGATTCCACATGGATCGACAGCCGAGCGCAAGTCGGTCACGACTGCGAGATCAAACCGTTCAGTTATATCGAGGGGAACGCCCGGATCGGCGCACGCTGCATCGTCGGACCTTACGCATATGTCGGCGATGGAGCCATCGTTGAAGACGATTCGATCGTGGGTCCCGGGATTCTCAGTGCGATCGACACGGCGGCGACCGGCCGCAAGTCGACCAGCACCATCAGCCGCAGGCCGACGTCGGTACTCCGTCAGCCGCCAATTGCGAGTGAACGAGCCGGCACGTGACCGGATTGCAGTATGGTCAACCCGACAGAACAACTCAGAATCTTCAGCGGTCGCTCCAATCCTGCGCTGACTGACGAGATCTGCAATTACCTTGAGACGCATCCGGGCCGCGCGCACCTCGAGACGTTTCCTGATGGCGAACTTTTCGTCAAGCTCCATGAGGACGTGCGCGGCCGCGATGTGTTCATCGTGCAATCCACCTGCCGGCCGGTGAATGACAATCTCATGGAACTGCTCGTGTTCATGGATTGTCTGCGTCGCTCCTCGGCCAAGCGCATCACCGCCGTACTGCCCTATTTCGGATACGCCCGCCAGGATCGAAAGGACGAAGGCCGTGTACCGATCACCGCGAAGCTCGTCAGCAATCTGCTGACGCAGGCCGGCGCGGATCGCGTGCTCACAATGGATCTTCATGCGGCGCAGATTCAGGGATTTTTCGATATCCCGGTGGACCACCTCGAAGCCGCGCCGGTGCTGACAAAGCACTTCAAGGCGCTCGATCCGAAATCAACGGTCCTCGTCAGCCCTGACGTGGGCAATGTCAAGCGAGCCCGCGGCTATGCCGAGCGCATGGGCTGTGAACTTGCCATTATCGACAAACGCCGCACGAGCGGCAGCACCGCGATGGTGAACAACATCATTGGGCACGTCGAAGGCAAGGACGTGCTGATGATCGACGACATGATCGCAACCGCCGGCACGCTCTGCGAGGCTGCTCGGATTGTCCGCGAACATGGCGCTCGCAGCGTCCGTGGAGCCGCAACGCATGCGGTCTTCGCCGGTCCGGCGTTTGACCGGCTTGAAAAAGCCCCGTTCAACAGCATCAGCGTGGCAAACACCATCCCGGTCACAAACGAAGCGCGACAGCGCCTGCCGAACCTGACGGTGCTCAGCGTTGCCGAGATTCTCGGCGAAGCCATCGCACGCATTCACAAACATCAATCGGTCAGCAGTCTGTTCATGAAGTCATGATGAGAGGTACAGTGCCTTATGGAAATTCCGACAATCACGGTTGAAACGCGAAAGGCTTCCGGCTCCCGCGCCGCCGCCCGCCTGCGAAAACAAGGGAAGCTGCCCGCGATCGTATACGGCCACGGTGAAGCCCCCATGCCGATCACCCTCGATTATCACGACGTCGAGCAGCACTTGAAGCACGGCCTGCACGTCGTCAACCTGAACATGGGTTCGAAGACGCAGCCCTGCCAGTTCAAGGACGCTCAGTACGATCACCTTGGAATCGACCTGGTCCATGTCGATCTCGTGCGCGTGGATCTGTCGGAGCGCGTCCGCGTCACGGTGCCGATCGATTTCCGAGGCACGCCGACCGGCGTCGGCGAGGGTGGAATCTTCCGGCACGATCTTTCCGAAATTGAAGTCGAGTGCCTTGTCACTGCGATCCCGGAGACCATCCGCGTCGATGTGAGCGGACTGGGACTCAATCAGGTGCTTCATGTGAAGGAAATCGCCCTGCCGGATGGTGTAAGCCATGTGCTGGATGCTGAAAAGGTCGTCGCCGCAGTCCGACTGCCTTCGACCGCGGTCGAGACGGTTGCCGCGCCCGCCGAGGGCGGCCCCGCCGAGCCGGAAGTCATCGCTAAGGGCAAGAAGGAAGAGGAAGGCGCCGGCGAAGAGAAATAACCGGCCGGGCTTGTGGCGCAGCCGGTCTGGCCGTTGTCGCCTGGCATCCGTTGAACCGGTGTCTGATCGACTGCTGCCGGCTACAGAAGCGAAGGCATGAAGCTAATTGTCGGCCTTGGCAACCCGGGTCCCGAATACGCCGAGACGCGGCATAACGTCGGATTTCGCACAATCCGACTGCTGGCGGAGCGCTGGGGCCTGGGAGCATGGCGAACGAAATTTGCCGGGCTGATGGACACCGGCGAGGCATGTGGTCATCGGGTGATGCTGCTCATGCCCATGACTTTTATGAACCTGAGCGGCAAGAGCGTCGCTGAGGCTGTTCGGTTTCACCATGTGGCCCTTGAAGACCTGCTGGTGATCTCCGATGACGTTGACCTGCCACTGGGCCGGCTTCGGATGCGATCAGCCGGGTCAGCGGGAGGCCAGAAGGGGCTTGCCGATGTGATTCGGCTGCTCGGTTCGCAGGACATCACCCGTGTCCGCATCGGCATTGGAAGGCCGGCACGGGGCACAGTTGCGGATTTTGTGCTCAGTCCGTTCCATGCGGATGAGCGCGACACGAGCGAGAAGAGCATCGTCAAGGCGGCACAAGCTGTCGAGTTGTGGCTGCGAAGCGGCATTAACGCCGCAATGAACGAGACCAACCGCCATGAGGCGGACGAGGAATGAAGATAGCCAGCGACGCTGGACACGCGGTGCATGTACAGCAAGCATCTGCACCTCGTGAAGCGCGCTGGAAACCGTCGCACGGTCGAATAGGTAGGACCGGCATTGAAGGAGTAGATTTGTGAAGACCTACGAAGGCATGTTTTTGATGGACCCGGCGCTCGCGTCGGACTGGGCCTCTGCCGAGGCGGAAATTAATCGCTTTCTGAGTCGCGCCGAGGCAAAGGTCCACGGCATCAGGAATTGGGACGAGCGACGGTTGGCCTATCCGATCATGAAGCAGAAGCGCGGCCTTTATGCGCTGACGTTTTTCGATGCCTCACCGGAAAAGATCACTGCCCTCGAACGAGACGTCCAGCTCAGCGAGAAATGCCTCCGCGCCATGTTTCTCAATCGGGAGAACATGACAGCGGAGGACATTGCCAAGGCGCTCGCCGCTGAAGCGCCGAAGCTGGTCAGCCGCTACGACGAGCGGCCTGGCGGTCGGCCGGATCGCGGTCCGCGCGGCGATGATCGGGGCGAACCGTCCGTGGAAGAAATGGATGTGCCGTCCATCGACGCAATCGAGGACGCTTGAGTAACGTCCGTCCTGGCGACGGAGCGCCGCGCTCGTCACCGCATCCGACCGGCCTGAAGGTCGATCGTTCGCGGGCACGCCAATTGGATGCAGAATACTCGGAAGGAGTTTGCGATGGCGAATTTCAACAAGGTCATCCTCGCTGGAAACCTCACGCGAGACCCGCAGATTTCCATGATGCCGAACAACAAGCCGGTCTGCGAATTCGGCATGGCGATCAACCGGAAATGGCGAACTGACAACAACGAAACGCGCGAAGAAGTCTGCTTTGTCGATCTGATTGCCTACGGCCGCTCCGCCGAGATCATCGGCCAGTACATGTCGAAAGGCAAGCCGCTGCTCGTCGAAGGCCGGCTCAAGTACGACCAGTGGGAGTCCAAGGAGGGCGGCAAGCGCAGCCGATTGCGCGTCGTCGTCGATAACTTTCAGTTCCTCGGCTCCGGTGGCGGGCAAGGCGGCGGCGAAGGCGGGAATCGATCGTACAACAGCCGCCCCGCGCAGCGAGCGGCGGCCCCCGCTTCGGCTTCGATGGAGGATTACGGTGATGCCCCGTCGATGGACGATGGCGGCGCGCCCGATGGAGATAACATTCCGTTCTGACGCCCGCCAGGTCGATGACGGAATCGAGAATATAGAGTCAGGCAAATTGGTCGCGTGGAAACGATTGGCGTTTCACGAAGTTTGGGAATCTCAAAAATGCGCACAATGACAAATCCGAAGTCTCGTGGCGGAGCGGACAAGAAGAACAAGCGAACCAAGGTTCGCGAGGCTCTGAAGTGTCGCTTCTGCCGCGAAAAGGTTGACGACATCGATTACAAGGACCTTCATCTGCTGCAAAAGATGGTCTCCTCGCAGGGCAAGCATTTCGCCCGCAAGCGGACCGGAAACTGTGCCAAGCATCAACGCATCAGCCGACGGGCCCTGAAGCAGGCACGATTCATCGGCCTTATGCCCTTCTGCGGCTAACAGGAGACCACGACACCATGAAGTTGCTACTGCGAAAAGACATTGACAATCTCGGCCTCTGCGGCGACGTCGTCGAGGTCTCCTCCGGCTATGCCCGGAACTACCTCATTCCCCACCATCTCGCCCTCGAACCGACCAAGGCCAATCTCAAGGCCATCGAGGAAGATAAGAAGATCGCTGCGATGGAGCGGGAAAAGCGGCGACAAATTCTTCTCGAAACCCAGACACGTTTGACGGGTGTCGAGGTTACAATCAGCGCGGCCTGTACACCCGACGGTCACCTTTATGGTTCGGTCGGACCTCGCGAGATCGCTCGCGCCCTGATGGACGAAGGGCACTCGGTGCATGCCGACCAGATCAAGCTGACCCACAACTTCAAGGAAGTCGGCACCTACCAGGCGCCCATTGTCCTGGCAGAAGGCATCGACGCCGAAGTGAAGGTCTGGATCGTCGCCGAAAAGTCCTTGCTGCGGGACGACGAAGAGGAAGCAGCATCGCGTGGAACGGAGGTCACCGATGTCGAGCGCGCCGGTTCAACCGCAGGGTCCGATTCAGAACCGCAAGCCGGAGCCGACGCGCAAGCTTGATCCCGTTGCGGCAGGTCGTACCCTCCCGCAGGATCTCGACGCCGAGATGAGCTTGCTCGGCTGCATGCTCATCGACAGAGACCACGAATACACCGCGCTGGTGCTCCAGATCATCCCGCGCGATGAATCCCATCGATTCTACAGGGTCGATCACCGTCTCGTTTTTGAGGCGGTGGTCGATCTCTACGATGCCCGCAAGCCGATGGACATCGTCGTCATGGAAGACGAACTGAGTCGCCGGCGCCAGCTTGAAGATGTCGGCGGACGCGACTACCTGATCGAACTTGTTCGAAGTGTGCCCTCGCTCGCACACATCGAGCACTACGCCCGCATTGTTCGTGACAAGGCGCTGCTTCGCGATCTCATCCAATGCAGCCACGAAATCATGAACGAGGCCTACGAAGAGGCCGGGCCCGCCGCCGAAATTCTCGACGTCGCCGAAAAGAAGCTCTTCGATATCACTGAGCAGCGTGTCAGCAATCAACCCGAGTCGATTCATTTATGCACCGCCAAAATGCTCGAAGAGATCGAGAAGGTCCGCCGTGGCGAAGCGACCGGCGTGCCCACCGGGTTTCTCGTTCTTGACGAAATGCTCGGCGGCGGATTTCAAAAGGGCGATCTCATTGTGGTCGCCGCGCGACCCAGCATGGGAAAGACCGCCCTTGCCTTATCCATGCTCGAATACGTGGGCGTGATTGAAAAGGTGCCAGCCGCCTTCTTCTCGATGGAAATGAGCCGATTGCAGGTGGCCCAACGCATGATCTGCTCCCTTTGCTACGTCGACATGCAGAAGCTCCGCCGCGGAACGCTCGACGACCGTGACATGCGCAAACTCGATATGGGGCGACAGAACATCGAGCACGCACCGGTTTATGTCGACGACACCGCCGGAATGAGCATCATGGAACTGCGAGCCAAGGCCCGCCGACTCAAGCACGTCCACGACATCCAGATTGTGTTCGTCGACTATCTCCAGTTGATGCACGATCCGTCCAATCGAGAAAACCGCCAACAGGAGATCGCCGCCATCAGCCGCGGCCTCAAGGCGCTTGGCCGTGAACTGGAAATACCCATCGTCGCCCTTGCCCAGTTGAATCGACAGGTTGAAGGCCGCAGCCAGAATCGTCCGCGCATGAGCGATCTTCGCGAAAGCGGCGCGATTGAACAGGATGCGGATGCGGTCATCCTCCTCCACCGCGAGGAATACTACCTTTCAAAAATGAAGGAACAGCCGAACGACGATGACGATTCAGCCAACCGTTCCAGCCTCAACGATCGGCTCAGCGCGAGCATGGGAAAGGCGGAACTTATTATTGATAAGCAACGCAACGGGCCGACAGGCATTGTGGAGCTGCATTTCACGCCCCAGTACGCACGCTTCGACAACGCCGCACCTAAATTCATGGGCGATGACCCGGCCATGATGGGCGGGCATGTCGAATTCGATCCGGGCGAGCCGCCCGAAATTCCGCCCCGGCGCGAAAGACCGCCGTCCAACTCGGGCCCGCACCTGGCTGCCGATGATCGTCTCGACGACGATCATGCCGGCGAAACGCCGTTCTGACTCCGGTCTTGGACGGATCGCCCCCGCGGATCAGTCCGCCTCGCCTTCAGCATTCTCGACAAGCAGTTTCTCGAAAATGATCAGATTGTCATGGCGATCCGGATCCCAGCGCACGCCGACAATGTTGAAGTTCATCTCAATCGCCATGTGCAGAATCGCCCGATGCGCGTTGTGACACTCCATTCGCAAATGCCGGTATCCGTGCTCCGTGGCCCATGCGCACTGAGCCTCGTGAATCTGCGCTGCAATCCCACTTCGACGCACTTCCGCCCGGACTCCCAGCAGCCAGCCAAAGTAAACGGTCGGCTTCAGCTCAAATCCCGTTGAGAATCCGACGGGGCGGCCGTCCAGGTTCGCGATGAGCAGCAGCGGGTTATAACGACCCAGCAACCGACGCCGAAAAAACTCCACGTTTCGCGGCGGCCGGAATATCTCGTTGTATAGATCAACGATCAGCGGCAGCTCGGCCGGTCCGACGATGACAACTTCGGCGCTGGACATCTTGCAGGCTCCTCGTACCGCTCGCCAGTTTGCCGCATGTCTTGACGCGGAGCAAGCCTGTCGGCCGATCGATCCACGTACTCGCGCCATAGCGCTGCAATTTGTCATTCAAGCGGTTGTTCGCAGGCGAGAGATGGCGCGGTCGGGGGATCGTCCGAATCGTGACTCGTGCCGGATATGGGGGGAAAGACTGAATTCTCGCCGAAGTTGAATCAACCGGGATGCGGCAGCGTACCACCTGTCAGCCCGCTGGACGGCAGCTCCGGTGCGGACGGCTGGACAATCGGCTTGGGCGATCGCGGCGGCGCTTCGTCCGCCAGGAGTCCCGAAAGCGTCGGCTTCTGCAGCGATTCACCTCTACAAAGCTTCGCGACTTCCTCGGCGTCGAGGGTTTCGTGCTTCAGGAGTGCCTGGGCGACGGCATCCACCTTCTCCCAGTTTGAATTGAGCCGGTTCAGCGCATCGGCGAACGCTTCCTCGCAGAGATGCCGGATCTCTTCGTCGATCATCTTGGCAGTTTCATCCGAATAGGGCTTCTCGCCGAAGCCGAACTCGTTGGCCTCGAGCGGAGCGTACCGCACAAAGCCAAGCCGTTCGCTCATGCCCCATTCGAGCACCATGGCTCGGGCAATTCGCGTTACCTGTTCGATGTCCATTGAAGCGCCACTGCTCACATCGTTGGAATACCGCTGTTCGGCAATTCGACCGCCGCAAAGCACGCGGAGCGTCGCTCGCAGCCATCGCTGTCCGTAGCCGTACCGGTCCTTTTCCGGCAGCGACATGGTCGCGCCCAACGCTTTGCCGCGCGGAATGATCGTCACTTTGTGCAGTGGATCCGCATCGGGCAGCATCACCTGGAGAACGGCATGGCCGGCCTCGTGATAGGCCGTCGCGGTTCGCTCGCGTTCTTCAACCGTTCGGCTCTTGTTCGAACGGCCGTACCGGACTTTATCGCGGGCTTCTTCAAGATCATCCATGTCCACCATGTCTTTTTCAGCCATGGTCGCGATGATCGCCGCCTCGTTGATTGTGGCGGCCAACTCGGCGCCGCTGAACATGGGCGTCCCGCGTGCGAGCTTCATGAGATCGACATCGGGCGAAATTTTTATCTTCTTCGCATGCACCTTGAGAATCTCAAGGCGACCTTTCAGATCAGGCAGTGGAACAAAGACCTGCCGATCGAATCGGCCCGGACGCGTCAGCGCCGGATCGAGAATATCTGAACGATTCGTCGCGGCGATCACGATCACCTGGTCGGACGTATCGAAGCCGTCCATTTCAACGAGAATCGCATTAAGCGTCTGCTCGCGCTCGTCATGGCCGCCGCCGCCATATGCCGTGCCACGACGCCGCCCCACCGCGTCGATTTCGTCAAGGAAGATGATGCAAGGGGAGTTTTCCTTCGCGCTCTTGAACAGGTCGCGCACACGCGATGCACCGACACCCACAAACATCTCGACGAAATCCGCGCCGCTGATGGAGAAAAACGGCACATCCGCCTCGCCGGCCATGGCCTTCGCGAGCAGCGTCTTGCCGCAGCCCGGCTCGCCCACCAGCAGCACGCCGCGCGGAATTCGCCCGCCGAGCCGCTGGAACTTCTTCGGATTCTTGAGGAACTCGATGATTTCAGCGACTTCCTCTTTCGCCTCTTCAACGCCTGCAACATCCTTGAATGTGATGTTGGTGAGTTCCTTGTTGCTGACCCGATGTCGCGATCTGCCGAAATTGCCAAGCATGCCGGCGCCACCGGCGGATGATCGAAGCTGACGAAAGACGAAGAACCAGATAAAGCCGAGAATCAGAAGCCACGGCACAATACCCAGCAGCATCGTGATATACGGCTCATTGCTCCGCTGATACTTGATGGTCGTGCCCGGACTGACCGTCATCAGTTTGTCGACAAGCTCCTGGACGCTCGTCATCGTGTTGTATTCGACTCGGAACTCGCGAGGAGCGGCTCGACGGCCACGCTGACCCTGCACATCATCACGAAACTTGCCCATGATGGCGTCATCGCGAACCGTAATCTCAGCGAACTCGCCGGCTGCCGCGTTCTTCCAAAACTGATCGATGCTCATCTCGGTCCGCTGGGGATATCCCTGCGTCACGACCATGACGATCATCAGCGCGATCAGCACAAAGCCGATCCAACTCATTGCCCCGCCCGTCAACTTACGGCGCGGAGAAGGTCGGCCCGGTGTGTTGCCGCCGGAGTTCGGATCGGATGGGGGCCCGGATTCAGCCATCTACCAATGTCCCATAAACGCGCAACGCGCGGATTCCCAAACAGCCTTCACACGGCCGTTCATACACTATCGGATTATAGCGCAGGCAGCGACATTACCAATTGTCGGATTCCATCTCTTCGACGATTCGCTCAGCCATCCGATCGCAAGCCCGCTGCATGGCGTGATAAAAGTCCTCCCCCAAAGGACGAATGTAATCCACGGTCTGCACAAATCTTGGATGATCCACCAGCACTTCGCCCGTGCGAAGGTCTTTCCATTGAAATCCCACGACCAACGTCGCGGCCGTCTCGCGCGGGCGCACTTCTCGAAAGTCCCGCCCCAGCGTGCCCTGTCTGACTTCCTTCACCTCGCCAGTGAGGATGGTGTCAGCAAACTCCTTCTTCGCCAGCTTGAAAGGCGATTCGGCCTCGATTCGCTTTGCGAGGGCCTCCGTCAGTTGCAGCTCCAGATCGCGACGAAACTCTCGCGAATCCAGGATGTCCAGGGCAACTGTGCGAATGCGGTCATTGTTCGCATTCCGCGTTCGGAATTGTGCCTCCCGATCGGCGGTGTAACCACATCCGCCGCCGGGCGCCGCGACGAGAAGTCCGACCATCGCGACGAGTCCTGCAGCGCAGACTGATCGCCGCGGTTTGGGCGTGGACCGATGATCGCCCCCCCGGAAATCTCCAAGACAAAGCTTAGCCCGCAATCGAGAACCTCAATTTACGAAGACGAACCCTGATCCAGGGCCCAACCGACAGGCAACCCAACGGCCGCAGACTGGGCCGGATTATATCGGCGGTGGCCTTGCGGGCAATGCGCGGCCGGTGAGTCGTCGACGACGTGCCCCGATTCGATACAATCACGCCTCGAAAGGAATGCCAAACCCATGAGATTCGCCATCATCGGCCCGCCGCAGTCCGGCAAATCCACGCTGTTTTCATCGCTGACGGGCAAACCGCTGGACCCCAGCCACTCGATGTCGGAACAGCTGACCACGGTCCACGTCCCCGACGTCCGCCTCGATTACCTCGCGGGGCTGTACAGTCCGAAGAAGTACACGACGGCAAATATCGAGTTTATCGACATTCCCGGGGCGTCCCTGGCCGACGCCTCCGGTCAAGCCGAATTTCGCAGGCGCATGCAGGAGGCCCGCAAGTGCGATGGAATCGTGATGGTGGTCCGCGCATTCAGTAACGACTCGGTGGTGATGTACCGCAACCGTATCGACGCGAAGGCCGATCTCGATGAACTGCTGACTGAATTGATCTTCGCCGACCTCGAGCAGGTTGTGAATCGCATTGAGAAGCTGGAAAAATCGACGCAGAAGCCCTCAAAGACCCGCGAACAGGAGCTGCGTGAGCTGGCGATGATGCAGCGTGTGAGACAGGCCCTGGAAAGCGAGGCCCCGGTGCTCAGCGCGATTCAGAACGAGGATGAGCACCGCATCGCCGCCAGTTTCGGATTCCTTACGTTGAAACCGATCATCGTTGTCATCAACGTCGGAGAAGACCGGATCGCCGCTCCGCCGCCGTTTGAGCACAGCCACGCGAAGTCGACCATCGCGCTCTGTGCGGAAATCGAATCGGAAATCGCGCAGCTTAACCCGGATGACCGCAAGGCGTTTCTGGAGGATCTGGGGCTCACGGTGCCGGCCGGCGCGCGTTTGCTGCGCACCTGCTACGACGCGGTTGGGCTGATTTCGTTTCTCACCTGCGGCCCGGATGAAGTGCGCGCGTGGACGATCACCAATGGCACTGACGCCGTCAACGCCGCCGGCAAGATTCACAGCGATATTCAGCGCGGTTTCATTCGCGCCGAAGTTGTGGCGTTCGACGATTTGAAGGCCCACACCGACATGAAAGGCGCGAAATCCGCCAACAAAGTGCGGCTGGAGCCCAAACACTATATTGTGCAGGATGGCGATATCATCAACTTCCGATTCAACGTGTGAGGGTGCGGTTTCGTTGAGTCTGGGCGTTTGGATTCAGCCACTGCTCTGAACGCGGCATTAAGTGAACCGACACGATATGGCGGCTGATCCTCACTTTCTCGCGCAGTCGGCAACCGACCTGAAGAGAGTCACTCGCTTCTCCATGCGGTTCTACGACCTCCTGTTTCAACGCTCGGAGCGCATGCTGGCCTTTACATTCGCGGTGCTCATCCTGGGCGGCACGCTGCTTCTCTGGATGCCGATCTCGCATGGCAAACCGGTCTCTCAGAGCCGTCCGGGGCTGTCGCTGATCGACGCACTATTCACGGCGACATCCGCGGTTTGCGTGACGGGGCTGACCGTCGTCAATACTGATTCAGACTTCAGCCGCTTTGGACAGGTTGTCATTCTTTCGCTGATTCAGCTCGGTGGGCTCGGAATCATGACATTCGCCGCATTGGGCGCGCAGTTGCTCGGCGGCAAGATGTCATTCCGATCCCAATCAATGGTGGCGGATTCCTTCTTCCAGCGCAACGCCGCGACAACACTCCGCCGCGATCTGAAACGAATCGTCGTGGCTACGCTGATCATCGAGGCGATTGGCGCAGCCGTGATCTATCTAGACCTGCTGTCCGAACCCGGTGAAGCGGCTCCCGCATTTTCCGCGATCTTTCATTCGATCTCGGCCTACTGCAACGCGGGATTCTCTATCTACCCCGACAGCCTTGTGCAGCAAAGAGTCGCTTCGCCGGCCTTCATCTACATGATCATGCTCTTGATCGTGCTGGGAGGTTTGGGCCATGCCGTCGTACTCGAAACCACCAAGCGGGTCTGGAATCAAATCAGACGTCAACCGATGAAGCCCATCATGTGGACACTGAACACCCGCATCGTCCTCTACATGTCCGCGGGACTCATACTCGTCGGCACCGTGCTGCTACTGCCTCTGGGCATTTACGAACAGAGCGTCTCCTGGTTCGATGCCATCACAAACGCGGCGTTCCAATCAATCACCTGCCGAACAGCCGGCTTCAACACCGTTGACATTGGTGCCCTGCCTCGAACCGCGCTGATGGTCATGATGGTTTTCATGTTTATCGGTGGCTCGCCGGCATCCTGTGCCGGCGGCGTCAAGACGACCTCCGTTGCAACCTGGTACTCACAGCTCCGCGCTTGGCTACGGGGCAACACCGATGTCACATTGCTTGGACGGCGACTGCCCCCCAGCGTCGTTGCGCGAGCGGCCATGATTATCGGGCTTGGCGTAATCTGGTGCGCGACGGGAACAATGATTCTCACGCTAACCGAGTCATTCGAGCAAGAGAAGGATTCACTCGATCTGATGTTCGAACAAGTGTCCGCCTTCGGAACCGTCGGGCTTTCGACCGGCGTGACGCCACATTTATCTTCGGCGGGCAAGTTGTGGATTACGATTTCGATGTTCGTCGGACGACTGGGGCCGCTCACCGCCGCCATGGTCATTTCACAACGTGCCGTTACATCTGCACGCTATCCCGAGGAGCAAATTCTGGTCGGCTAGACACTGCATTGGCCCCGCGAATAGATTGAAACGCTTTTCGCAGAGGCTGATCAGCGCTCGGAATTCGAGGCACATGATGTTCATGAAATCCGGAATCTCGACGCTTCTCAAGCCCCGCGACCCTGTCCGGATGGTCGTTTGGGGCTACGCAACGTATATGATCATCGGCTGGTTGTTCCTGTGTATGCCGTTTTCCGTCACCGGCGCGCCCGCTGGCGCCATCGACCATCTATTCACGGCGGTCTCGGCAGTTTCGACGACCGGCCTGATCACTGTCAGCACGCCGGATACGTATTCAAGGTGTGGCCAGATTGCAATCGCCGTGCTTATTCAGTTTGGCGGTCTGGGCTACATGACGATCGGTTCATTTCTACTGCTGTCCTTCGGCCGAAGGCTCGCAATGGTGCGGAATCGTGTTTCCCAGGTTGCCTTGTCGGCTCCGGAAGGCGTACCAATTCAGAACTTCGTGCGCTCGATCGTCGTATTCACGCTCCTGATTGAGGCTGTTGGCGCTGTGGCATTGTATTCGATCCTGTCGGCGCGAGGAATGCAGGATGCGTGGTGGTCGGCGACGTTTCACAGCATCTCCGCGTTCTGCACCGCGGGCTTTGCCCTCTATAACGACAGCTTCATGGCATTTCGCGGCAATGTCTGGCTGAATGTGACCATTGCATCGCTGAGCTACCTGGGGGCCATGGGCTTCATTTTGCTGAATGATGTCGTACAACGGGCGATGCGCCACAAGATTCGGCTCAGCCTGTCCTCACGGGTCATCCTGTGGTGCACCCTCTTGACAGGAGTCATGGCCACAGCGCTGTTGGTGGCCGACGAGCCTTCGCTGCGCGACCTGCCGATCGGCGAGCGCATACTCGCCGCTTTTTTTCAGTCCATGTCGGCTGGAACGACGGTCGGCTTCAATACCGTTGATATTGCCGGACTGTCGGCAGGATCGGTGTTTCTGATTACAATCGTCATGATAATCGGCGCATCGCCGGCGGGCACTGGCGGCGGCATCAAGACGACGACCCTGGCGGCGCTCTGGGCGAACATGATTTCGGTGTTCAAGGGCCGGGATCGGACTAATTTCGGAGATCGCGAATTGCCGCTTGAGCGCGTTCGGTTGGCGATGGCGTCAGCCATGTTCTATCTCGTTGTGCTGACTGCGGGAATCTACGCCTTATCGCTGGTGGAGTCGTCGCCGCTGCCGGATCAGATGTTCGAATGTGCGTCAGCGATCGGGACAGTGGGACTGAGCCGGGGCATCACGCCGAATCTGACTTTTGTCGGTAAATGCATCATCATACTGTTGATGTTCGCGGGTCGCGTGGGGCCACTTGCCCTTGCGTTGACGTTACTTCGCCCGAGCCAGCGTTTGCCGGAATTTTATTATCCGCGAGAAGACATCGCGATTTGAACCGGGAAGCGGGCCGCGCCGTGGCGCGCGCCGCATCCACATCATCAGCTAGATAGTCTCGTTCGTGCCGCAATCGCTATTCGGCTCGGACGAAACGAGGTGCAACATGAAGCAGGTTGTCGTGATCGGATTGGGACAGTTCGGCTCGCATCTCGCGCGCGGCCTATCGCATCTGAATTGCGAAGTGCTGGCGATCGACTCGAGCGAAGAAGCCGTTTCCGCAATCCAGAACGACGTGCAGCAGGCCGTTATCTGCGACGCCCGCAATTTCGATGCGATGAATGCGCTGGTCACATCCAGTATTGATGAAGCCGTCGTGAGTTTGGGCGAGAGCATGGAGCCGAGCATCATCTGCACGCTACACCTCAGTCAGATCGGCGTGAAGAATATCCGGTGCAAGGCGGTCAACGAGGACCACGCCACCATCCTCAAGGCGGTTGGGGCCAACGAAGTCATCTTTCCCGAGCGGGAAACAGCCGAGCGGACGGCGCGCAGGGTCGCTTTTCCGACACTGCTTGACTATTTCCCCTTTGCGGAAGACCACCGCATCATGGAAATTGAGACACCCAGGCCCCTCATTGGAAAGTCCCTCGCCTCGTCCAAGCTCCGCGAGGAATTCAATCTGCTCGTCCTGGCGATCAAAAACTCTTCCGGAGAGTTCAGATTCATGCCGGGCCCCCACGATGTTTTCCGAGACGGGGACACCCTGATTGTTTTGGGCCGCGAAGTGAATCTCGTGCGGCTGAGGGTGCTTGAGTAACGATCGCGGCAGGCAAACCGAAACTCTGCAACTTCCTGCTGGACCCTGACTTGATTTGGGCTAGAATTCCCGAAAATCCGGCGCCGGAGCATGTCCGACGACCGGTTTCCCTGTCCTGAGGTCCGCCCTATGGAATTACCTCGGCGTTCGCGCGGTGACGAGCTACTGAAGCCCGGTGAATTTTCACGAATGCGTGATCGGCTCCGAGCGATGGCTCGGCAACATGATATCGCCACGGTGATCTCCTGCGCCTTCGACCATCGAACACGGATGCTGCCCTTCATCTTCGCCGACATGAAGATGGCTCCAGCAGGCGTCCGGGCCATCGGCTCCGCCCTCGCCGACGCCGGCTTTCCCAAGACCCGAATCGTCCTTCAGCAATGGAACCGAAACTTCCGGCCCTCCCAGATGCGCCTCGATGGCCGCATTCCGGATCTGTACATGGTTTCGTCCATGCAGATTCACTCGGCGGCCTGCAAGGACCTGATCCGGGACGCCTGCCGAATCGACGAGAAACACCGACCGCTGATTATTGCCGGCGGCGCCAAGACTGTTTACGAACCTTGGGACGTTTTCAGCGGTGATCCACACGATCCCGCCGGCGCGGACGTCGCCGTCACGGGCGAGGAATTTGTCCTGTTCAGCCTGCTGGAAGTCCTGCTGTCATTGCGCACAAACGGCGGCTCCCTGCGGGACGCGTTTATTCGTGCTCGCAACAGCGGCTTGCTCGATCAGATTCCCGGTCTCGTTTATCCGCGGGTCGGACCCAGTGGCGCTGCCGAAGAGTTGGTTGACACCGGCATTCAACGCCTCCTTGGCGATCTGGATGAGTTGCCCCATCCCGTCCTTGGCTACCGACTGCTGGAACCCCCCAGCCGATCGGCCTCGCTTTCGCAACATGCGCTGCCGCACGACAAGGTGAAAAAATACACGCCCGTCTCGTCGCTGGTTTTGACGTTCGGTTGCAAGTTCGCCTGCCCATATTGCCCGATCCCGGCCTACAACCAGCGACAGCACCGCGTAAAGAGCGGCCAGCGAATTCTGGATGAATTTGTCCGCCTGAACAAGGAATACGGTCTGCGATATTACTTTGGCGCGGACGATAATTTCTTCAATACGAAAGAGCGGACGCTCGAAATTGTCGAAACCCTGGCACGAGCCGACATCAACGGCAAGGAATTCCGCCATTGCGTCCGTTGGGGAACCGAAGTCACGGTTCACGACACGCTCCTGCTGCGCGATTACCTTCCGATTGTTCGCCGCGCCGGCGTCCGCGCACTCTGGCTCGGTGTCGAGGACATGACAGCCACCTTCGTCAAGAAAGGCCAGAGCGTTGACAAAACCACGGAAGCATTCCACCTGCTTCGAGATCGCGGCATTAACCCGATGCCGATGATGATGCACCATGATTCACAGCCGCTCTTCAGCACAAACGGCCACTATGGCCTGCTGAATCAGGCACGCCTGCTTCGCAAGGCCGGCGCGATCAGCCTGCAAGTCCTGATGATGACGCCCGCGACCGGTTCGAAGCTGTATGAGAGCGCCTTCACCAGCGGAATGGTCTATGACTCCGTCGGAGGCAAGAAGGTTGAGACCTACATGCTCGACGCGAACTATGTCGTCGCCTCCGAACACAAGAATCCCTGGCGAAAGCAGATCAACATTCTGCTGGCCTACCTGTTCTTCTACAATCCGCTTCGTTTCGCCTACGCTCTCGTCAGCCCCAAGAGCAAGCTCTATCTGGCGGATGCGCTGATGCAGCTCGTGGGAATGCGCGGCGTCATTCAGAACATCCGCCGCACGTTTGGATGGGCTCTTCGTTTGCGATTCGGAAAGATCATCCGGAAAACCGGGATTCCATCCAGTCCGATCCCCATGAGAAATGTCGAAGGCAACGCCGCGGACCACGCATTGCCCGGTACTCAAATCGCAGGCGCCCGACCAGGCCAACTCGTCCAGCTGGGAATGCAGATAGCCGGCCGGGACGGCGATTGAGCGGCCTGACTGCGAAACCCGCGGTTAGTTCGCCTTTCGATCGACCGTCGGAGGTCGACGCTCCAATTCGCGCCGTGCGCCCAATGTGTCCTTCACCCAGAGTGCGAAATCGAGCATGCCCGACACCACCATGGTGAACGTCTCCAGTTTCACGGGCGAGACGTTGTGACGAGGTAAAGCGAATCGGTTCGTCGTGCCTTCCATCCACTGAGGCACCAGCGTAAACCCGGCCTCGTAGCCGGTTTCAGCTACGATTCGCTCTTCACGGGGGCCGCAGTAGTCACGAGATCCGAAGGGAAACGCGAAGGCACGGGGATCGACGCCGATCCGATCGGCGATCACTCGTCGATTCTCCTCGATCTCCCGCCGCGCCGACTCTTCATCCATATGCTTGAGTGCGGGATGTGTCACGGTGTGGCCGCCGATGTCCGCGTCGTCCGACGCACGTTGGATCGTATCCCAATCGGCATGTGCGAAGAAAAGCCGGTGGGTCTCGGATGACAGGGGAGAAGTCGGATTCAACCGCTCCAACTCCGACGTGAACTCAAGACGCGCGGCCGCGGGCCAGCGCGATACGATCTCATGAAGTCGGCGATAAGCGGACGCTCGGTCTGCGGGAGTTCTGAGCGAGAAGCGTTCACTCACGCCCGTGGGTACCGAAAGTTCGGGACCGCTTGCCCGTCCGGTGACCAACCCAATTCGCAAATACCAGAGCGGACGGTCCGGCCGTGAGACCGGCTCGCTTGGCACGAAGAAGACCGGCCGAATGCCGAATTCCTTCATTACGGGTAGCGCATATTCAAAGTTATTCAGGAACCCATCGTCGAAAGTGATGAGCACGGAGCGGCGGGGCAACCGCAGCCGGCGATTCATCGACCCGATCACCTGATCCAGATCGACAAACTGCATGTGCTCCGCAAGCCAGTCCAGCTGGCTTCGAAACAGTTCGACCGAAACGTGCCCGGTCAGATCGCATTCACCGTCTGTGACATACCGAGGCGTGACACCATGGTAGCACAGTGTAAGCAGTCGCCCGCCAAAGAGCCTCGCTGCAAATGCAGTGGCACCGATACGACTGGCCAGGCGGGCCGCCGTGTCGTACCGCGTTTCAATCCCCATGAATCTAGCCTCGCCACATCCGATACGCGCGCGAGAGGATCGGGCGGCAAGTCAGCCGGTGTTTGTGGAAGAACTCCACGTACTGCCCGCCCAGTCGCGTCTTAAACTGCCACACGCCGAAGTTCGGATGGTCGGACGATACTTCGCGTGCGGGTGTTCCACCCAGATCATAGGTGCCAAAGCCCAGACTTCGAAGCCAACGCATCACTTCCCAGTGAAGAATCTGGCCGGTCGGAGGCGGCCGTTCGTCGCCGCGGGCTTCCTCACCTGTGGCACCATACACATATCGCGGTGTGCCGATGCGCGTGATCAGCACCATATTGCGGATCAGGCCGTTCCATTCAGCACAGAATAACGCGGCGGCCTCCGCTTTCAGCAAGCCGCTGATAAACTCGACAAAATGTGTGCGAGAACCCACACCAAAAAAGGCGGTGTCGAGTCGTTTCAACCCCGCCATTTTCATGTTCATGTCATAGAACGTATCGGCCATTTCAGGACCGACCTGCCGACAAGTCACGCCATCCCGATCGGCCTTGCGGATGTTCCGCCGAAACATGTGGTGCATCCGGCCGAGGATTTCGTCTTCCGAGCCGGACAGGTCCACCCAAAAGGTCGCATCCAGCATCGGGGTGGGTTCGAGCCCCCGCCGCGCCAACCACGTCGTGACATGACGATGCTCCTCCAACTCACGATCGCCGACGATTCGAGGAAGCCTTAGTCCCCATTCTATGAAAATCGGTTTGTCCGGCCTCGTATGATCGCGAACCGCATCAAGCAGTTCATCTAGATCGTCCGTGCTCGGCGTCCGTTCGTAAAGCCCCCCCCCCAACATTCGAAGCGCGCATCCCGGAACAAATCGCATTCGTCGAAACCAGAGGTGTGCGCCGGCGACGATTCGATCGCCATCCCAGCGGGCGATTGCCTCCGTCCGATGCTGCGCAATATCCCCACGGACGCAGTCGACCAGATGCTCCTCGGACGCCAGGGGACATCGTTTGAGGAAATGACGCCACGCCGCGAAGTCAGTGGCGCTCAGCGGTCCGTACCTTCCGCGCCGAGCATCCTCCCTCATTCGATCGACCCAATCTGATGGCTCAAGGCCGTTCGGCGTTTCGCCCGAATCCCCGCCGCTTCTGAACTGACGTGTCATCGTACCAATCGCTGATCCGAAATGTCAATGCAATGCGCCAGTCCGACAAGCCCATCTAAAAAACGGCGTGCGCCACATGATTGCAACGCACGCCGTCTGAGTATCGCTTGTAACAAGGCCTGTCGTGGGTCGTCAGGCCCGGGGATGACTGTTGTCGTAGTCCTTCTTCAACTGGGCAGTCGTCACATGTGTGTAGATCTGAGTCGTGCTGATGGACTGATGTCCGAGCAGTTCCTGCACACTCCGGAGGTCCGCTCCGTTGTTGAGCATATGGGTCGCGAACGTGTGTCGCAGTGTGTGCGGGCTGATTGCCGGATCGAGGCCGGCCATCGTGAGATATTTGTCGAGCTTGCGGCGAACGCTTCGGGTGCTCAGCCGCTGGCCGTGCTTGTTGACGAACATCGCCTCCTGATTGAACGTCGGATTCCGCGGATCGCTATTGCGCATTGCGAGGTAGCGACCGATCGCGGCGATGGCCGTGGGGCCGATCGGCGTGATTCGTTCCTTGCGACCTTTTCCGCGGACTCGGAGATGGCCGCTGTCGCGATCGAGATCGTTCGCATTCAACGCGACCAACTCGCTCACACGCACGCCGGTTGAGTACATCGTCTCCAGCATGGCGCGGTCCCGGGCGCCGAGGAGGGTCGTGTCATCCGGTGTGCAGAGCAGCTTCTTGATCGCTTCAATATCCAGGAACTTCGGAAGCCGCTTTTCCTGCTTGGGAGTCCGAATCGTTGCGACCGGATTGGTCTGAATGAAACCGCGCCGGAGGCAGAACTTGTAGAAGCTGCGAAGCGTCGCAAGCTTCCTGGCGGCCGTCGCCTTGGAGTATTCCCGTTCCGTCAGGAACGAAAGAAAGGCCCGCACCTGGTTGGCATCGGCCGAGAGAAGTCGCTGTCGAATCGTCTCGACATCTGTCGAGGTCATCGTGGCGACGACTGTCCCGCCCGATCCGCCCATCGCCTGGGATCGCATCATCGAGGCGTTCCGAGGCGTCGGTGACGCGGCACTGACCGCAGCTTCAGGCCCGCCAATCAGAAACTGGCTGAACTGATGGAGGTCTGCGGCATAGCACTTGCCCGTGTGCGGGGAAAAGTGCCGCTCATAACGAAGGTAATTCAGAAATTCGGTGACCAGCGGATGTTCATGACTCATAGTCGCGACACTCTTCTCGGCGATTGACTAACCCAGTTTGTTGCCGCCTGGCTGTGGCCCGCTCTCCGCGGCCTCCCACCCGTTCAACTCAGGCACGATCGATACGCGGTCTAGACGTATCGCTCGGCGTCGGACACTCCGTCCGAAGGCTGACTTCACTATCGGGCTATTCGGTTCATGCCTTCACGATTATCTTGACACTTATACGCGCAATTCCTCGATTTCCGTCTCGAGCCGGCGACCCATCTGATAACTCAGTACGGCCGCATCAAACCAGTCAAAATCCGTGGAACCATCGCTGGCCAGAGCGGCAAACGCGCCGATGACATCCGCCTCGTTGCCCGGCTGATACCGGAAAAGATAGCGGTGTCCTCCCTTAACCAATGATAGCTGACGTACGTCCGTTTTCATGTCGGATCCTCCGTGCCCGATCCCGTCGCGATCAGCATTTGCCTGGACCGCTCCTGTTTCATCAGGCGGTCGATCGCTTCGTTCCAGCAGAATCGGAGAAACAGAGACTGGACTTTCAGATACTGTCGCCATCCGAGATGTGTTTTCATCTCATCGCGCGGATCGGCGTATTTCTTCACTGCTTTCTGGACCTGATCGTGCGAGGCATTCAATACCAGTTGAACCTGACTCGTCGGCAACAAGGGATCAACCATCCGAGTCAGTTCGAACGGCTCGGCCATTCGGGCCGCCACCAGCGGCTCAAACGACTCCGCTGATTCTTGGCGCGGAGCGTAAATCTGAAGCACCATGCCGACGGTCGGCGTGTAAGCGTCATACTCCGTGATGCCGGCGACCAGAATCGCATCGGCGCCAACCGCTCCGCACACCGCCAGCGCGTGCGCCGGCGACTCCACCTGCATCCGCCCCTGCCCCGCCAGAACCGCGATCACCCGGTTGACTGGAAGCACCGTCACGCCCCGGACATAAGTCAATTCCGAAGCCAGCAGATCGGCGGCAGCGATCGGATCCAGGCTGAATTCGCCCGAGAAATTCAGCACCGGCGCGACCGCCAGCACCGCGGGACGCGCGAATGCCCGCGGAATGGCCGTCTCATCCGTCGGTCGGCTCTGCGAGCACCCGGTCGACAAAAGCAATGCTAATGCCAGTATTCTGACACTAATTCGACGCATATAATCAACGCGTGTCGCGTCGTCCTCGTAATCCGGCGCCGCAACGAGCCGGCCGGTTGAAACCCATTTACTCGCCTTCAGCCGTTTCGTTCGCATATGCCGCCTGTCGGTCACTCGTCTTGACCGCCGACGGCGTGTCTTCCGAATAGGTCATGGGACGAAACGGCTTCGTGCTCCAGATGGATTCCGTGCCGCCCTCGCGCGAACTGAAGTAGATGCGACCATCGGTCGCCCACACCGGCGCGAAGAACTGCCCCGGCCCATCCGTTAGTTTCTGAAGCCCTCGACCGTCGACGTCCACAATGGCAATGTCGCACCGCCCCGGCATGCCCCGCATCGGACTCATTCCGGCCCCGCCGGAATCTCCGTTCGGGTCGATCATCGCGAACGTCAGTTGCCGGCCGTCTGGCGACCAGGCCGGTGCGATCATCGCTCCGCTCGCATTGGCCGCCACCTCGGTCGGGTAAAGCACTTCGTCGCCGTGAATGTCCAGCGTCCAGATGCTGAAATACCGGCTGCTACGCGCCCGAGCGCGCTGATAGGCGATCTTTGATCCATCGGGCGACCAGGCGGGAAAAAGACCTTCGCCTATCAGCCGCTTGACTCCGGGATTGTCGAGTTCCACAACCCAGAGCAGATTTCGATTCTCTTTCGGGTCAATTCGGCAGAACACAAGGCGCTTGCCGTCCGGTGACCAGCTTGGATGCATTTCGGGAGCCGGCGAATTCGTGATCTGAATCGGATTTCGCCCACTGGCATCAATCACCCAGATATCCCACTGTCCGGCCCGATCGCTCGCGAACGCGATCCGCTGGCCGCTGGGATCAAATGTCGGTTGGGCGTCATTCGCGGAGCCGTCCGTGATCTGTGTGATCGTCGCACCATCCACGCTCTTGATGTACAGATGGCTGTTGTGCGAATTCCGCGTCGAAGCAAAAACGAGCAGCCGGCCCGTGCGATCCACATCGGGATCAAAATCCGCGCCTTCGCTCTGGCTCGTGTGCTGCAAGAGGCCAGTCGCGGCCTTGCCCTCGAACGCAACGTCTGACAATCCCGGATTGCGTCCGAACAGATGCAGTCCCGCGTCTGCATCAGAACCGATCGCGTACCCTGCGTCGCGAGCCTGCGGCATCGGCTGCGCCGATTCGACGGAAGTCCGCCCCGAATCAGGTTTCGAACACGACGCGACAATCGCTGCACAGCATATCTGGGCCGCAAGTCGCAAATAACGGCGAGTATTGGATGATTTCATGCGTTTTGACGCTCCGAACGCGGCGAGACGGCATCGGCGGCAGGTACGATGAAATGCACGTGCCCGAACCTGATGCCTTCTTACGCCTGCTTATCGGCTCTCGATTCAGGCAACATGACATGACCACGTCGCCGCTCGTTCATTTCGTCTGTCCGATAAGCCGTCGTGAGTCTATCGACGCACGATGCGGCGTGCCTTGAGATTTGCGGACGTACCGATTCACGCGCAGTCCATCACGTTTTTAGGCATGGCGCGCAAGACTTCGCGCGAAGTTTGCCGCAGGATTCGCGGCGATCTGGGCAGGAATTGCCGACGGCATTTCCTGCCGTGAAATTCAGAAACACGCAATGAATCCGCGCGCGCATCCGTCGCGATGTCGTCCGTACGTCTTTCTGATATGGAAGCACTTCACGCGACCGCAGTGGAACGAGTGCGGCGATGATTACGGAAGAGTTGGCCGCGGCGGCGACTTCGAAAATTTTTCCTTGAGCTCCAGCGCACGGGCGTTCTTCGGATCGCCGGTCAGCACCTCATCGAGCGCCACCTCGGAGTCCTTGATGCCTCCGATGTCGTACTCCAGGTCCGCCAGCATCAGCCGATACTCCGCGTTTTTTGGCGCGCGTTCAATCGCCTGTTGGAGAAACCGGTGCGCATCAAGCATCGAGATGCGACGCTCAATTTCAGACGCGGCCAGCATGGCGCGCGTGGCGCGTACGTACGGCTCAGGATTCTCCGGATCGGCATTTCGCTGAGAGTCGTTGATACTCGACGCAATGCGGTAACACTGAATCAACTGCTCATGCGCGGAACGATTGAATGGATCATCTCGAATGTCGCTCTTGAACAGCAGAATTGCCTGCTCGACGGCTGCAAGCGATACATCCTGATCGCCCGCATTCGCCGCAATTTCGGCGACACGGAGCACGATTTGGCCGTCGTCCGGAGCGAACGACTGCGCCTCCTTCGCGATCTTCACGGCCGTCTTGTTGTTTTGAAGTCCCAGTTGTGTCGTGGCGAGATTGATCAGAATCTCTGATTTGACCGATTTGCCGTTGTCCTTCGTCGGTGCGAGGTCTTTCGCGCGTTCAAGGGGAACCAGGGCCGACGAATACATTCGCGATCGGATGTAAAGGTCGCCGACCGCCGCGTAGCCGCGGTAATCGCCGCTCGCCTTCATGTTGTAATTCTCAAGTTCCGCCACCGCTTCGACGAAGCGCTTGGTCGCCACGAAGTAGAGGCCGCGTGCAAGCTTCAGTTTTTCCGTATTGGGCTTCTCGACAGCGACCTCATTGATCAGCCGCTCCACCTCGCGGAAGTCCTGAGAATCAATCTTGCGGATCGCCAGTTCGAGCTTTTGCTCCACCGTCAATCCGCTCGTTTGCGCCGGGGCGTCCGATGTCTGCGCCAGCGCGTTGCCCGAAAGGAGAAAAACGGTGATCAAAAGCGCGACCGACGCGCCCGGCAAATTGCGGATCGAACGATTAAACAACATGCAACTCTCCGAGGTCCTGCCAGCGCCCGGCCGGCCAATACGGATCGAGCGTCCTCTTTCGTACGGCATATTCTGCGTGGAGTTCATTCGGCCGACGAGTCGTCATTCCAAAATTTGATATCGGCGATCGCTAACAATTGCGATAGGCGGAACTTGTGCGGGATGTCGAATCAGGCATATTCGGGAGAATACCTGGGTCCCGCGGAAACGCGGCTTGACCAGATGCCCAAGGCGGAGCGTCGCCAATCGACCGTCAGCCCTCAATGCTGAGCGACAATCCGACGCCCGGAGCCGATGCGGCTGCGACCGGCGGCGTTCGCCGGACGGTCTTTGATCGTTCAGACTTCACTTTTTCAATCAGCAACTGCCACGTTTCACGCTGATGATGCAGAACTTTCAGCGCTTCATCAATCGCTCCGGCGCTTCGCTTCAGATTCGCTTCAACGAGACGGTTGTAGATGAAAGTGTAGAGCGACGCGAGTTGCGAGCAAAGCGTCGCGTTCACTTCGTGCCGCAGCCCGTTTCGCATTTCAAGGACAATGTTCTGTGCGCGAATGAGTTTCTCGCAGCTCTCCTCATAATCAGCACGAGCCAGCGCGTCCCGCGCCTGCGAAGCAAACCGAATCGCGCCATCATACAGCATGAGTTGCAGCTGTTCGGGTGTAGCGGTCATCACCGCGTTCTTCAGGTATTCGCCGCCGGCGTCAGTCGTCATCCGTAGCCTGCTCCGTGACGGATTTGGCCCAGCAGCGATCATCTCTCGCGCTGGCCATCGTCAAACTCAACGACTCCATCGGTCGGCGGAGATTGTGACATGAGTTATCGAACGGCGGCCTGGGCCAGTCGGTGCGCGAAATCCGCCGAAATCGAGGATGAATCCCCGATTACGAAGACGGAATCAAGGACGACAGTGCTGCAATCGAATTCTGCTGGCTCTGAAGATTGGCGATGACCGTTTCCATATTCTGGAACTGGGCCATCAATCGTTCGCGCCGAGACGCCAGAAGTTTCGTCAACGAACTGATTCGATTCTGCAACTGGGATTCGGAAGTCTGGAGCGACTCCTCCTGCAATGTAATCAGCCCGTTATCAACATCCGTCAGTCGATTGATCTCGCGCTGAATGACGCCTGCAAGCCCGATCACGGTCTTCACGCCGTCGGCCGAGGACTCTTCGGCGGCGAATAGATTTTTTACCCCCTCCGGATCGGACTCCAGTGCCGCCCGCAGCCTGGCCTCGTCAAGCTCGAGCTTCGAGTTGCTCCCCAGCTTGATGCCCACACTGCTGAGGCGATTCAATCCGCCGGACGCGCCATTCACGGGCGTGTTGGCAAGCGCCGTGAGCGTCTGGCGAACGCGTCGCGCCGTCGAATCGCCCTGCAGCACGCCGCGTGCAAACGTCTCCGGATCGAATCGAGTCAGATTATCGAGCGTGCCGATTACGGTGTTGAACGCATTCACGAGCGTTTTGGCCTGTGAGACAATTGCATCAAGATCGCGACGGACCGTCACTTGGACCGGCGTCTCAGACGCCGCCACAAGGTCGATCTTCACGCCGGCAATCACGCCTTCCAGCGTGTTCGATCCCGAAGAAAGTACCAGCGGCCGATCCGCTCCGGCCTCTCCCAGTATGACGACGGCATCCCGCGCTCGCGAAAGTTCGTCGAACAGCAGCCCCGTCGTGCCCGTGTCGATCGCCAGCGCGCCGTTGAATCCGGTCCGCGTGCCCACGAGGTTCAATCGATACGCGGCGCCGCCGGAGCCATCGTTGATAATGGACGCATTGACGGCCGCCCCGCTTGATTGAATCTTCGCGAGCACATTGTTGAGCGAATCGCTGCCCGAAACGACGATGCGCCGTTCGAGCGAGCCATCGATGAAGGCCTCTCCTTCGGCCGCCTGGCCAAGAATTCCAAGTGATTTGGCCACCGTGCCGCCGTCTTCCGCGACGCGAAGCCGGCCCGCCCCGCCGGCCGTATCGGTCAGCAGCAGACCGTCCCCCGAATCGTTGATTCGCGCAAGGACCCCGATGCCGCGTGAGTTAATTTCGGAGATGATTTCGCCGATGGTCCGTTCGTCGCCGGTCAGATCGACCACCGCGCTGGCGCCATTGCTGTCGGTAATCCTGAATCGCCCGCTCGGAATCCCTGCGCCGAGATTGAAGTCCGATCGCCGAGTCGCCTCGGAAACGTACTGGCGCTGGAGGTTTGCGCCCTTGCGAGCTGAAACCGCGGCATCGGTGGCAATACCGAGGGAATCGGCAGTTGCACCCTGAATGCGCAGATTGGAAGATCCGCCGGAGGTGTCCGTCAGCTCAATTCCCAACCCGGATGCCGCGACGGCGGCACGCACGCCTGTTCCGGCCGCGTTGATCGCATCGATCACATCCGAAAGCGTCGTCGCCCCACTGAGATTGACCGAGACCAGCGGACCGCCTGAACGATCACCGATCCGCAGATCGGTCAGGTTGACACCCGCTCCGCCATTCAGGGAGCGCAGCAGCACCGTATTCAGACCGGCAACCAGGGCGCCCGAAGAAAGCGACGAAACCGGCGGGCCGTTCATTCCGGAAGGTGTCGAGCCGAGTCCGAGATCGCGAGCCACATTCGACTCGCCGACGACGAAAGATCCCGAACCGTTCGTCAGGTCATTGATGACGATGCCTCGTCCGTCCGCGGCGATCGCGGCGGAAATCCGAGGCGCGCCGGTCACCGCGTCAAGATTCTGCGGCGATGAATTGATGATGCGGAGCACATCGCCGACGGTTTCCACGAAATAAATGCGATTGCCCTGAATGCGATCCGAAAGCCCCGTGCTCGCGATTCCCAGCGCCTGGGCGGTCGTCGAATCGACATCCTCAACCTTCAAACTGGACTGCGCGGTCTGCCCGCCGGTAATGGACGTATCCAGCAGCGTCAGCCGTGAACCACTTACCGTCAACGCGACTTGGATGCCGGCCGCGCTCACGCGGTCGATCACGTCCTGCACCGTCACAGCACCGTTCAGGTCGACCTCTGCCGAGGCCCCGGCACGGTTGGTGATCTTGATTTTCCCGGATGGCACGCCGGCGGCTGAATTCAAAAGCGAAAGCGGAGTGTTCTGCTGAATCGCGTCTGACAAATTGAAACCGAGCGAGGAACCGTCGCGCAATGTGAACGAAAGGTCATTCGCCAGATTGCGCCGACGAATGCCGTTGCCATCGTTCAAGGTTCCCAATCGGGTGCTGTCGTCGAGATATACAATCCTCTGGCCGATGAGCGAATTCGATGCCGAAGATTGAAGCAGGCCCAGATCGGCGGCTGTGCGCCCGGCGCCGACTTCTCCCACGCTGAGGGTCCCTGCCCCGCCCGTTTGATCTTCGACGATCAGCCGGTCTCCATCGATTCGTGCCGTGACACCGACACCGTTCGCCCCGTTGATGCGATCCACGACGTCCGTGATGGTCAAGGCGCCGACCAGATCGACGGTCGCCGACGCGCCGGTTCGATCGGTGATCCGAATCTTGCCCACCTGAACGCCGGAACCGCCATTGAGTTCACTCAGCCGCGTTGCGCGATTGACCTGTCCCGCGGCCGATTCGATGGTGATCGTTCCCGCGCCGACCGCCGACTGATCCGCAGTCGCGAAGCCGCGCGACACGAGTTGGTGTTTTGTTGCGAGATTCCGCACGAGCAATGAATAATCGCCAATGGTCGCGTTGCTGCCCGCCGAAACGGCAAGCGTGTCCGAGTTTGACGAATTCGCCGTGGACGTGTTGAAAAATGACGCTTGGCCGAAGCGCGTGATCGCGGTCTTGATTGAAAGCAGTTGGGCCGAAATCTGAAGCAGTCCGGTCCGCCGGCCGCTGAAGACGCCGAGCCGGCTCTGAAGCTGCGTGATCGGTCGCGCCTGAACGGCAATCAGGCTATCGACAAGATCCTTAATCGGCAGCCCCGAAACGAGGCCAACGCCGCTCGTGATGCTGGACATGGAATTCCGTCTCCGTTCGAATCCGCCCTGATCGACCTCGTCCACACCCGAATCCGACACACGAGCCGGGGCTCTGCGGACCGAGGTCGCACGGATTTGAAACCGCCATCAGAATGAAGGTCGTTGAGTTCGGATTGGCGCATTCGCCTGCGCTGCGGCCATCTGAGCGGCCTGCTCAATTTCAATCTGATCCACGAGGTCGTTCCCTTCGATCGGGACAACTCGGAATCGCTTTCGGCCGTTGTCGAAACAGGTCAGGACAACGCCGCATTTTCGCGGCTGCGGTTGAGTGTTCGGACGAACCGCCATAGAAAAGCTCCCTGATCGGCGAACGGCGTGCATCATCGACGGCCATAAAACCGCCAAGTGACCTAATCAATATCGGATGAACCGTCCGGGTCCGTGAATGCGAAAGGCGCCGTCGGCCAATCGCTTCCAATCGACCGCGGCGCCTTCGAAGATACCCGATTCAGTCTCAAACCTAAGTGCTGCCCTGAACTTATGCAGCCGTCGGCTCGACTTCATTATCTGAGTAGAGACAAGACGTTCTGCGGCACCGAGTTCGCGAGGCCGAGGATGTTCGTCGTTGATTGCAGCAGGATTTGCGCCCTCGTCAGATTCGAAACCTCGGCGGAGTAGTCTGTGTCGCGAATCGCCGATTCCGACGCGGTGACGTTTTCCAACGCGACGCGAAGGCTGTTCAGATTCGTTTCCACCTGGTTGGCCTGGAAGCCACCGAGCCGGCCTGACAACCGAGAGATCTGGTTGATCGCGGCATTCACGATCTGTTCCGCACGCGGCAGATTTTCCGCGTCCAGAATCTGAGCGCCGCGGCCGGTGCCCAGCGTATGCAGGAAGCCTGCTTCCGTGGTGCCCAGGTTGGCTGCCGTGATCGATTCGATGCCAACGCTGATTCGACCCTGGCTGTTGACGTTGGGGCCGATCTGGAAATTGGCGCCGCCGCCCGTGACCGAGAACGAGTCATTACCGATCGCCGTTCCAAAGCTGCTCGTAAGATCGATGACGACGTCGAGTCCCGCGCTTCGCAGATTCGCCGTCAGGCCATCCACGGAGGCTTGCTGGCCGTTGATGAAGACCTGCGCGTCGCGGCCGATGTCCTTGCTGTCGCCCTGGTCACCCGCCTGAACCGCGAACGTTCCGCTGATGACTTTGACCGACACAAACTGCCGGCTGCCGTATGCGGTGCTCGTGAAGGCAAGGCCGTTGTTGCTGGCTACCGCCGAGACGCCAGTGAGGTCGGACGTGGCGGCGATCGCCGTTGCAATCTGAGCAAGAGTCGTTCCGCTCGCGAAATTGAACAACTCGGTTCCGCGAGAACCCTGAATCTCTAGCGTGATGCTGTTGCCGGCGGAAAGCGAGCCGCTTGTCGTCACGCCGGTCGTTCCACCGACGCCGATGTTGAGCTGCGCCGTCAACGCCGACTGGGTAACCGCCACGTCAATCGGCAATGACTGACCTTCCGGCACGCGCGCTCCGAAGAGCTGAATTCGGGCCAGGTTGGTCTTGTCCTGTCCTTCAATGTTGTAGGACAGCCCGCCGTTCAACAGCTTTTTGCCGTTGAACTGCGTGGAATTGGCGATACGGTCGATGCTCGTCAGCAGCGAGTCAATCTGCTGCTGATTGGCTTCAATCTCGTCGCGTGACAGGCCACCGTCATTCGCGGTCTGCACGACAAGCCCCTTGATGTCGAGCAGAAGCTTCGACACCTCGCCCAGGGCGGCGTCAGCCGTCGAGATTACGTTGATCGCTCGTTCCGAGTTTGAGATCGCTGCGTTGATGCCGCGGATCTCGGATCGGAGCGACTCGGATGCGATGAGTCCCGCCGGATCATCGGCCCCGCGGTTGATTCGCAGGCCCGAGCTGAGTCGCTCAAGACTCTTGTTCAGCGATTGGGTATTGGCGGTGAGCTTGTGGATCGCCGTCAGTGCCGGAACGTTGGTATTGATACGACTCATCGGTTCCTCCCTGAACACCCGCGGTCGAATGATCCGTCCCGCGGCAGGTCACGCGAACATCGCGTGTCTGGTTCGCCCGGCCTTCCTTTGACAGGAAAATCCGGGCAGCCTATCTCGAAACTTCGCCGCCCTTGATCTTCCTTGTCGCGGGCTCGCGTCGTCTCGGTGATTCACAAATGCGTGCGTCGTGCAGCCCCGTGAATCTCAATTACCTCATGCGGCCCTCGCGAGACTCACTCGCGGTGACCGCAATTCCTATCGGGCTACCGCTGATGGGACTTTCATTAGTCCCTGAATGACTTTGTTGAAAAAAATCGACGCCCGGGACACGCGTTTCCGCAACGCGTCCGAAAATGCCGCCGAATGAAAACCACATCCCGGATTGCAGATTGGGCCCGTACTTATTATCAGACAGGTTGATTACGGCTGGAGAGGAGACGGCGGATGAGGCTGCTTCAGAAATAAGAAAAAAAGTCGCTGCCCGACGCGTTCATCCTGCCGGCAATCAGGGCGTCCACCCGTGTTACCGCACCGGCACGGCCGATGAAGTCGGGATCAAAAATCGCGGCATCGGCTGCATTCGTCATCTCCGATGCAATGCCTTCCGCGACCATCGCCGAAGCCAGCACATCACGACGAAACGCCGCGATGCTCTCGCGATGTCCGATGATTTGAAACAACGCGGAACGAAGGATCGCTCGCGCGGACGCCGCGTTGCCCATCGCGACGGCACAATCCTGGCCGGCTCGCAGATTCACAACACGGCCCGCGATCTGCTCGCTGCCCAGTGTCGCAGCCGAAATTTGCGGCAATTGAAGGTGGCAAACACCCGTCGGCTCTCGCT
The DNA here is from genome assembly GCA_019636475.1 of Phycisphaerae bacterium. NCBI lineage: Bacteria > Pseudomonadati > Planctomycetota > Phycisphaerae > Phycisphaerae bacterium. The sequence goes on along the minus strand of JAHBXN010000008.1, from coordinate 68,619 downwards.
CGGACTGCACCGACACCGACCAGGCGCCGTCAAACAGGGCGACGCTTTCATAGATCGTCGATGCGGCCACACAATCGATGAAATCAATCCGCCGTTCAATCTCAGACTGAAACCCGTCCGCATCAGCGATGCGAACCGCTGCCGTGGCGATCGGCCTCGAAGCCGCGTCGCACGCGCCATGATCGATCGAATCCTCCAGAGCCGATCCGATTCGCCCCCAGATATCGTCCAGTTCGATCAGGAGAGATTGAACCTGCTGAAGTGTTTGGTCCGCGATTGAAAGCGCGGCATCCACGGCCTCGGAGCGGCAGGCCGCGGGAGAGTCGTGTTCGACTGTGGAAGCAAGGTCCGTTGAATCCGCTCGCGATTCGAAACTGATTCGCAGGGAATGTGGCGCCGGATCGTTCGATTGCTGATCCGACCGAGTCGCGCGCGGCGGCGTTCGCACCGGGCGAAGTTGCCCGGCGAGAAGCGGTCGAATTCGGAAGCGATCACGGCTCAATGACATCTCCACTTTATTCGTACCGTGGGCAGCGCCGGCTAAGTACTTGCTTCAAATTCTGTGCCGCGATCGAAGCCGCCGAAATGCAACCCGACGAATCACGCGGCATCACAGAATCAACATCACGCCCGGCACGAAATTCGGACGCGGGTCGGCCGGTTCTTTCCGCTCAACCGGCGTCGGCCCAGGGCGCGAGCGAGACAATCGGCAATCCAACGAACGAGGCGGATAACTCCAGCCGGAGATCCTCAGCCGCACCGGGCGAAAGACTTCCGACGATCAGGCCATCGACGCCCTTCATCTCGCGATCCTCGACGGCCCTCAACGGCACGCCGCGCCACAGCGTCTCACCCAGGTGCAACCCGCGCGGATCATAAACAGCGACGACGCGAATTCCAAGCGAATTCGCCACATCGACAACCTGTTCCGCGCCTTTTCCGCGCGTCCAGATTGCAGCGCGCCGAATTCCATACTTATCGGTCCACTCGCGCAAAACCCGCCGGGCGATCTCCAGCCCATACAGCGATTCGAACTCCACGACCGTCAATGGACGTGCCTCAGATCTGGCACACTCACCCAATCCAATGGCGAATTCCCTCGAATCGTCTTGAGCGGCATCCGTGCCCTCCAGCCCACGGATTGCAGCTTCATAGCCGATGAGTGCGCCTTCCTTGACTGCAACGCGCCGATACCGCTCCAGGGTCGATGCAATGAGATCTTCTCGCAGCGAATCCGGTGCGAATCGCCGCCACAATGCAACGTTATTGCGAATGAGATATCGCACCATGCGATTGTGATCGCGATTTTCAGCCGTACGGCGGTGCCGAACCACCAGTTCTCCGTGCGGCTCGATTCGAAGACCCCGCTGCCACAATCGGCAGCAGAGGGCGTATTCTTCGACGTAATAACCAAACTCCGGCGGATAGCCTCCCGTATCCAGAAATGAGTCCCGCCGAACGGCGCCGCCGCAGTTGAAAATCACTCCCGGTACACCACCGGCATCATGCCGCTGTGGGGAATCCGCCAGCAGTACGCGGCAGGCCACCGCACCAAGCTCCCGACGCTCATCCATTCGGGAAACAACGCGATCCAGCACACCCGGTTCGGGCCAGCTGTCGTCATCGAGCATGAAAAGTATGCGTCCGCGCGCGGCCCGGGCCCCGACATTTCTCGCCGCCGCTGACATATTTTCTTCGAGAGAAATCCAACGAACCCGCGGAAACTGCCAACGAAGCGATTCTGAACCATCCGTCGAACCGTTATCAACGACGATCATCTCGAAACGCCGGCTGTCCGGCAGCGCGTGCAGCTTTTCCAGCGTGTGTCTCAACACCTCTCGACGATTGCGCGTGGGTATGATCAGGCTGCAATCAAAGGCAACCGGCGAAGGCGGTCGGTTCATGACTCGAACTGCTCCTCTCACGCTGGGCGGCGGTACGTTCCGCCCCCGACATCGAGGCGACCGCCAGTTCTCGGCGATGCCGGGTGACGCGACGAATCTCGTCCGCGGTGACCGTGCTCGGACCCAACCGATCTATCGCCAGCCCCGCCGAAATCGCACCGAGATAGGCGGCCTGCATGAGGTTCCCACCGCAGGCAACGGCCAGAGCGGCCGATGCAAAGAGCGTGTCACCCGCACCAAGTCGATCCACCATTTGTGTCCCGAAGGCAGGAAGATACTCGCTGAGCAAACGACCGCCCCACGATGGACTCGAACGATCGTGCGAGGGCCGGTCGAAAGTCACCAGACCGCATTTGCCGAGTGTGCCGATCAGCCGACGCGCGCCGGTGTCCTGCATCAGCCGGTATGCAAGCGTTGACAAGCCCGCGTCACGCTCGTTCAACGCAGCCCGCAGGCGGCGCTCGGAACAGCACGCCAGATCCACTTCGTTGAAGACTTCCGTGCGGGATTGCGAATCGCCACAGGCGCCTGCCACGAATGAGAATCGAAGCCGCAGGTCGTCCTGGATCGCACGTCGCAGACCCGGTGAGAAAGCGCCGAATCCTGCGTCATACAAAATCAAAGCGGCATCTCCCTCCGCCGCGGATGTCAGTTCCGCGCAAACTGCGCGCTCCAAAGCCGAATCAATCGAGGCCGCCCCCGATCGATGAATGCGAAAGACTTTCTTGTCTTCAACGAGGTAGCGCGTGTTGACCGCGCAGTCGACTTCCCGGCCGTCGCGCGCCACATGGCCGGATGGAACGATCGGACGCACCTCAACGCCGTGCTGCCGAAGCGTCTCACACATCCGGTTTGAGAGCGGGCCGCCGCTCTGCGACGTCACCAGCACCGGCCGCGCGCCCAGCGCCGCCAGTTGTAATGCGATAAACGCCGCACCTCCTGGAAAATCGCGCTGATCCAGTTCGCGAAGCGACATCATCGGCGACTCCGTCGACATGGCGCCGTCATCACAGAGCACATATCGCTCAATGAATGCGTCACCATAGACGACGAACAACTTTCCGCTCGCAGCGTCCAGCAGCGAGCCGATCGCAGATCGACTTACGCCGTGACGCTGGCAGACGAGTGCAAGCCGCGTGTCCGACAGTTCGATCTCTTCCGCCATCAAGTCAACAATTCGACTCGAGCTGAAAACAACATCTCCACTCGAGAAGACAACCAGGCCGCCATATCCCTCGACGATCGCCCGCTCCGCCAGGAACCGAGGATCGTCGCTCGTGGCATACTCACGGCCCTTGACGTAGACGTCCGGCCGAATCAAGTCCAGCACTTCAGCCGCCGTCGGATGCGGATCGATCACCACATAATCAACGAACGTCAGTGCCGCCAGATTCTCCGCACGCAGTTCTTCCGGAATGTACGGCCGTTGCGTGCCCTTCTCGATTCGCGCATCGCCGGTGATTGATACGACGAGCAGGTCGCCCTGCGCTCTTGCGGCCTGCAGGTAGCGTATGTGGCCCGGATGAACGATGTCGAAGCATCCGTGACACTGAACGACGATTGGGCGTGTCAACGAGCCGGACCCGCTCAGTGTGCCGGACGATCGCGGATGACACCTTTTCTGCTCCAGCACCTGCACGAGGGATTCAGGTGTCATAATCTTGTCGCGAAATCCGAGGACCGAGGTCGAAGCGATCGCCGACATGCGAGCCGCCTTTCAAAGTGGGCGTCAGGCGCGGTGAGACAATAAGCGAATGGTTTCGAACACGCCGCGCGCCGCAAGCGTTCCAAGCAGGAGTAAGACGAGCGTTCCAATCGTCACGCAGAAGAGCGGCCATCCGCCCGCAATGATCTCGGCCGGACGGGATGTAAGCGTGCCGATCAGCGCCGAAGCCGCGGACAGGATGACGATCGCGCCCAGGTGCCCGGCTGCATTGCCTTTGAAGGGTGACAACCGAACAGATAGCGAGATGAGCAGATAGGTCAGTAGAAAAACCTGCCAATCAACCGCATTCGAATGTCGAAGTCCGTCGAGCGTCCGCTCGGCCAACGTGATCATTCCCCGAAGCTGATCCCAGAAGACCGATAACGACACTGGCAATTCGAACGCGACCGTTTTCGTATCGACGCCAGCCACCGACTCCAGCACCGGCTGACCGAACCGCGTCAGCACGACATAAATCGCCAGCAGCGTGAAGGCCAGTGGCACGAAAGCGACCATCAGCGGGCCGAAAAACGGTACATTGGGCTCATAGGGAAAACCATCAAACGCCCGTGGTTCTTTCTTGTCCGGAGGAGCGACTGCCTTGGGATTGAGCCTGGCTCCGGTAACCAGTAACGCGACAATACGTCCGATATACGCGATGGCTGTGCCGGGAAAAAGCAAGATATCAAGCGTGCGCTGCGTCACCATGGTCGCCCAGAGGCGATCGATTCCCCACGCCATGAATACGGCGATGAGCAACCAGATGCAGGCGGCCGCATAAATCATGCAACGAACTCGCGCAAAAATTGCCGCGCGCACCACGCGCGCAACGCCCTAACAAGTATCGGTCAGATGAAATCGTCGAATTAAAGCCCGGCCACTTCGAATGGGGCCACCCGGCAAGACCGGCGGATCGTCGATGATCGGGCCGCAGCAGTTACCGCACCCGCGGCACGAATCCGGCGATCATCCGCAACGAAATGATGATCGGCGAACTCACGGCCGCTCGCGATTTTCGCCAGCCCGCCGATTCTCCCGCGTGCGGAACGGCGCGATTTCATGCCCCTTCGACCGTGGCGTGTATAATCTCGGCGAATGAGTCTGTAAGATCGGGCCGAAGATCATTGGCCGCGGACCAAGCCGTGTCGTGCTGATTGGATCCGCCGCAGGTTCTCCTGGAACGCTCATGGCTTTGACAGTCTGCTGCCCCTGCGGCGCCCCGCTCGAATGCGAACGAGTTGATCTGCTCGTCCACGCCACATGTCCGGCCTGCGGGCGCGCCCTGCAGATCGAGCTGGATGACGGCCACAAAGGCCGAAATCGCGCGATCCTCACCGTCATGGAAGGGCCGTTCTGGGTGGGAGAGCAATTCGTCATGCCGATCGGGCAGGACCTGTTCATCGGCAAAGGTGAGGGAAACTGGCTGTCCCTTGAAAGTGACGAGATCGCCGATCGACACTGCCGCATCAAAGTGACGCCCCGGGGAGCCGTACAAATCGAGGATATGGACAGCGTGGCGGGGACCTGGATCGGATCACTGCGAATCGCGCGCGGGAAGCTCCATCCGACCGAATCCTTCAGGATCGGGGAGTATCGCCTTCGCCTTGATTTTCAGGCAGCCATCGGTGGCGAAATTGTCTCCAGGCAGATTCTCAATCTCGATGAATCGTACATCCTGCCGGAGCTCCGCCCCGTCGAGTCATCGAAGTCGATCATCGGGCGGCTCGTCACAAATCGCTTTGGCGTAGCCCGCGAGATGATCGTTCACTTCTCCTGGCTGATCGCGGCCTATCACTTGTTCGCGCTTCGCGCCGCTCCGAGGAACTGGCAATGGTATGAAGCATTAATGCCGTCCGTGCTCATGCTGGCGGCATTGAATGCCGCGGGGCGGAAGGTCGCCCTTGTTCATCATTACTTCAAATTCGCTGTGATCGGCGTACTGATCGCGATCGTCATCAACGACGCAGCCGCCTGGGCGGACCCGTTGCCGGCGATCGGCGCGCTGGTTTTTGCAGCATCGCTCCCACTGCTGACTGTCCAGACGCCGTCACCCGGTCGAGCGACCGCGGGCGCCATTCTCGCGGGACTGGCGATCGTCTACTCGGCCATCATCGCGCTGCGGGCAGCGTTGTTGCTATTCTGACGTGTGATTCGTGGAACGGAATTTCGCGCCGCGGCGAATCCGGGTGTCCCGGCGCTTTGTCACCCGGAACCGGCAACGGAATTGACTCGATTACCCCTGTTATCCGATTGATACGACAGCCCGCCGATGGTTATACTGAATTCAGTACATTTCCGTCACGGCGCGGCGGGCATTCACTTCATTCGATCCATCTCGCTGTTCACCGTCGCTCGTGGTGGCGTTGACATCCAGACCCGGACCGGCGCGATGTCGGATCACGGCCTTTGGCGTTCGAGCGAGTTCGATGCGCCGAATTCAGGCCCGATCGTTCGGTCCCAGACGGAGGCGGTATCATGCCAGAAGGCTCGAATCGAGTATGTGAAGGCTGTCACGGCGAAATCACACCGAATCAGATCATCGCTCGACAGGCGGGGCTGGTGAACGGCGTACTACTTTGCCCGCAGTGCATCGCAAAAAAACGCGAAGAGCTGATGCGCGCTCGAGCCGTTCATCAAGCGACGACAGCGGAGGACAACGGAGCGGAAAAAGACACCAACCAGGGTCGCGTCTATTTTCCACCCGTCCACGAGGGAGAAGGTGCCGAAGACGCGTCACTGACTCTCGTCTCGGAGGAGGAAGTCGGTCGTGTCACGCACAAGATTCGCAGCTTTGCCGAGGGCAGCACGCTCGCCGGCGTGCACCACGAAGAGCATTTCAAGCGACCCCTCGCCGCCGCCGACCTGCCCGCCACGCGCTGTCGCACCTTCCACGGAAAGCTGACGGCGGCCGGTCTGGCCCACATGGACGAGCAGATTAACGACTGGCTCGACAGCAACTCCGAGCTGTTCATCAAGGCCTCGTCGTCGACGGTCGGAATATTCGAAGGAAAATCCAAGGAGCCGCATCTCCTGGTGACGGTCTTCTATTGACGTCTCGGTTGCGAACTCGATTCACCACTGACCTTTAACGCACGTGGGCTTCGGCCGGGTATCAAGAGGCGCGAAGACCGATTCAATTCGGAATTTTCTACTGGCCCGCGGACCGCACCGCCGATGTCGCTCAGAGAGAGCCATCGAAAGGTCCGGCCATGTGGACTACCGCAATAACCGCGTTTTTCATGCTCCCGCAGGTCGTCGCATTGGGATTGCAGGCGGAGATTCCGCCGAGTCACGGGCGCATTTGCAGCGAACCGGGCGAAATCGTTGTATCGACGCTGTCCATCATCAATGAGACAAACTGCCCTGTGCACATTTATCTGGATGATGATTTCGTCGGAACCTGCGAATCGTTCGGCACGCTGAAGATTCGGGTTCATCGCGTGGGCGAAGTCGTGCTCCTGGCGCGATCGCTCTGCGACACATGGGGGCCCGTGGTGCGAACGCTGAATCCGGATCAAGCCGCCGTCTGGCGGATCACGGAGCGCGGCCGGCAGTGAGCCCCGGCGCAACAGCCGCATGGAACCGGGCGCAAGACGCCTTTTACGCCCCGGTCACCAGTCGCAGAATATCCTGATAGGTCACCAGGATGAACACGGTCGCGATCAAGGCGATGCCCAGAAGTTGCGTCGCCACCTGCGTCTTGATGCTCACCGGCTCTCCGCGAATTTTCTCGAGGATCAGAAACAGGAACAATCCGCCGTCCACGATGGGTAGCGGCAGGAAGTTAATCACCGCGAGATTCGCCGAGATCAGGCCGAGAAACCAGAACAAGGCGATAATCCCGCCTTGTGCCACTTCCGAACCCTTGTGGGCGATTCCGAGTGGGCCGCTCACATTGGAGACACCCACCGTGCGGGTGAAGAGCATGTGACGAATCGTCTTGATCGTGGACATCGTCGCGTGATGCGCCTGCTCGACGCCGGCCACGAATGCCTTCAATGGATTCGGAGTCGACTGCCACTCAACGAGGGGATAGCAGAAAAACGTCATCGCGTAGTACTGCACGCGGCTCGGCCAGGGATCGGTGTTTTCCGCCGTCACCGCATATTCGCCATTTTTCCGTTCGCCGGACGGCGTGACATACTCGACCGCTACGGTTTTGCCGATATTTTCCTTGAGCAGCGCCTCGATCGCCCGCCAATCGGGCAGCGACAGCGAAACCTCCTTGAACCCGCCCCCCAGCGTATCCGCCACACGGACCACGCACTGGGTTTTGTCCGCAACCTTCACGATACGATCTTCCGCGCCAATCCCGAGGGAAGTCTGCACTGAAGCAGGCACGATAAACGACGTCCGCGTGATTTCGTTGACGAGTCGATACTCAATCTGCACGGTCTTGCCGGCATTGGCCGCAAGCGCGTGCGACAGTTCGTACCAACGGCGCACAGGTCTGTCGTTCACCGAGAGAATCACTGCGCCACGCTTGAGACCCGACTGCTGTGCGGGTGTCACACGTTCGCCGAATTTCGAGATGACATCCGCCACGAACAAATGGTCTTCATCAATATTCCGGACATCGGCGTCGATGGTCGCCGCAGGGCGGCTGAATAACGCGAACGGCGCCTCCGGCTTGATCGGCCCCAGCGTGAGGACATCGACTTTCTCGAACCACTTTCGCCATGCATCGACCGTACGCGCCTCCGCCAATTCCTTGTTCAGCGCGGCCACGCCGGCTTCATCAATGCCGGCGTTCCGAGCCAGATCTGCCAGCACGTCACGGGCTTCCTTCAGATCCTCGATGCCCGCGCGGATCAAACGTTCGCGCTGAGCGACGCAGAAGCTGACAACCGCGGCGGAAAGGCCATCGCGCGACAATCCCTTGCGACGCACCTGGATCGACAGGGCGCCGGGACCTGCCTTTCGGATTGCATTTACGAATTCGGAGTAGGTCGGGTATTCATAGTCGCCGATTTTCACGATCACATCGCCCGCCTTCACGCCGGCCTTGTCGAGCGATTTACCCGGAGTCGCCTGGATGACGGTCAGGCGAGGCACCAGGCCCAGCAGCGAAGCTCCGCCGCGATCGTTCGAATCGTACGGCAGAGGCAGCCACATCGCGCTGACGTTGACACGTCGGGTCTCGGTTTCGATCGGCGGATCAAACTGTTTGAGATCCTCGTCGGTCAGCGTCTCGGGATGTTTCGGCCGTTTGACAATCAACTCAATCGGACGCCCTTCGGCGCGCATCATTTCCCGGCGAACCACGCCGGCGTCGCGGCATTCCATTTCTTTGCCGTCCACAACGATCGAGTGAATCTCGTCCTTCTCGTGAAGTTCATCAGGACGTGCCGCTGATATGTCACCAAACGTGACGCCCCAGACGCGGCGCGTCTCTCCTGGTGCGACGCCGATCTGGCGAACCTCCCGCTCCTCCACGAATTCCGGCCGAATCTCCGGCGAAGGCGAGACGATCTTTCCGTCGCGCTCCACGCGCATCGTCAGCGTCTCATCCGGATCGGAAAGCGTGATCCGCATCATCAGATCATTGAAGTTGGCGATTTCATCGCCGTTAATATCAAGTATGCGGTCGCCCGGCAGCAGACCCGCCCGGCCCGCCGGGGTGTTTTCAACGACGTAACCGAGCACGGGCGAAAGCTGCGGCATGCCGACCATGTTGACGATGGTGAAGAGGATCGCGGCAAAAATGAGATTCATGATGACGCCGGCACTGACAATCACCATTCGCTTGCCGACCGGTTTGTTCGTGAAGCTGTCAGGATCGGCCTTCACTTTCAATTCGCCGGTCTTGTCAACGACGAAATCCTCCTGCCCCAGCATTTGAACATAGCCGCCGAGTGGCAGCACATTGAAGCGATATTCGGTCTCGCTCAGACCCATCTCCCGGCCGGCCGCCACCCGCTCAGCCTCGAACGCCGGTCCTTCCGGATTGTTCAATTCATCGCGTGTTGCGACACCGCGAGCGATCAGCACCTCGTCAACGCGGCGCCGATACTCCGCCTCGGTCGAGCCGAAGCGAAAGCCGATGCCCTGGCGAAACGACATCAGCCGCCGACCGAATCCAATGGCAAAGGCCTGAACGCGCACACCCGCCCACTTCGCGGCAGCGAAATGCCCCAGCTCGTGAATGAACACAACCACCGAGAAGCCGAAGATAACCAGCAGGTAGGAATACACCGTGGACATCGCCGACATGAATTCCCCGAAGATCGATGTGTCCGTGGCGCCTAAGCAATGCAGCATCGCAAAACCTCATTCCGTGCCCACCGATCGACGCAAAAGAGCGTCTCGATGGTCGGATTGTCGTCAAAGCAGTGACGTCGCGTGACGTCGCCAACCAGTTCGGCGATCTCCAGGAATGGAAACCGGCCCGCCCGAAACCCTTCAACCGCCGCCTCATTCGCGGCATTCATCGCCGCACCCGCCGTTCCCCCGCGGCGAGCCACCTCGTGCCCGATCCGAAGCGCCGGAAACCTCGCCTCATCCGGTGGTTCGAAGTGCATCCGCCCGAGCTTCGAGAAATCAACCCGGGGGCAATCTCCGGCCAGACGGCGCGGATAGGTCAGCGCATATTGAATCGGCGTTCGCATATCCGGGCTGCCCAGTTGCGCCACGACCGATCCATCGCGAAACGCCACCATCGAATGGATGATCGACTCGGGGTGGATCACAACTTCAATACGATTCGGATCCAGATCGAACAACCATTTGGCCTCGATGATCTCCAGTGCTTTGTTCATCATCGTGGCGCTGTCGATCGTGATCTTCGGTCCCATATCCCATGTCGGATGTTTCAACGCATCCGACAGCGTCGCCTCGCGCATCCGCTCGAGCGGCCACGTCCGAAACGGTCCGCCTGATGCCGTCAGGATGATTCGCTCGATCTCCTCGTGTCGACCGGAATGCAGCGATTGATAAATCGCCGAATGCTCGCTGTCGACCGGAATCAGTTGGGCGCCGGACCGCGTCGCGGCCTCCACCATCAAGCGACCCGCGACAACCAGAGATTCCTTGTTTGCCAGTCCGACCGTCAGTCCACGCTCAACGGCGGCCAAGGTCGCGGGCAATCCCGCCACGCCGACGATACCTGCGAGAACGAAGTCGGTGTCGTATTCTTTCACGAGGCGGACCAGCGAATCCGTTCCCACCAGAAGCTCGGTCGAAATTTTAGCTGCCCGAAGCGCCGCTCGAGCCTTTTCTCCCGCGACGGGATCCGATAGCACCGCCACACACGGTCGAAATCGCGTGATCTGCTCAACCAGCCGCTCCCAACTGGAGTCGGCCGCCAGGCCCACGATCTCAAATTCACCAGGAAGGGACTCCGCGACCGAAAGTGCACTGCGACCTATGGAACCCGTGGAGCCGAGAATGATGACCCGTTTGGGCATGGTGGGAAGAGGCACCTCCGCACGATCGCAGCTCAGTTAATGCGAGTCGGCGAAACTAGTTGCGCAGGTCGTGTCTGCGGGAACCGGAATCCCGCGAGAAGCGTAATCTTAGACCCATGCGCATCCTTCTTCAACGCGCGGCATACCGCTCACACAGCCGAAGTACCGTCACGCGTCGCCCCCACTTCCATTGACCCGCCCGCGCGCGCAACGCACAATAGCAGGGCATCCCGAAATGGATTCGAACACTCAGGGAGAGGCCATCATGTCCGCAGATACCATCATTGCAAATGGAACCGTCGTTCACGCCAAGGGTACCGAGAAGGCCGACGTTGCGATCGCCGGCGAGAAGATCGTCAAGGTCGGCAAGGGCCTCGCCAAAAAGGCGGGCGGCAACGGCACGCGCGTCATCGACGCCACTGGCTGCTATGTCATGCCCGGCGCGATCGACGTCCACGTCCATCTCGAACTCCCATTCTGCGGAACCACATCGGCCGACGATTACAACACGGGAACCCGGGCGGCCGCTCGAGGCGGCGTAACGACGGTCATCGACTTCGCGATTCCTTATGGAGACGAATCACTCCAGGATGCCGTCGATAACTGGATGTCTCGCGCTCAGAAGGCCTGTGTCGACTACAGCTTCCACGTCGCGGTCACCAAATGGGAACGCCACAAGCACGAAATGGCGGACATGGTCAAACAGGGCTTGACCACGTTCAAGCAGTTCATGATCTACGAGAAGGAAGGCTGGCAGGCTGACGACGCCGCCATCTTCGGCGCCCTTGAAAAATGCCGCGAATTGAACGCGATGCTGCTGATTCACGCGGAGAGCAGCCGCGTGCTTGATGAGTTGATCGCCCGCCACCACAACGAAGAGGAAATGAAGCAGCTCGGCGCCCAGTTGCACGCCATCACGCGACCGAACTTCATCGAAGCCGAGGCGATCCAGCGAGCCGTGAAATGGGCTGAGGTCACCGGCGGCCGACTCTATATCGTCCACATGTCCACGGCCGAAGGCACGGACATCATCGCCGAGGCGCAGAAGCGCGGACTTAAGAACGTCTTCGCCGAAACCTGCGTGCAATACCTCGTGCTGGACGACTCCATCTTCAAGGGCGAAGACGGCCACCTCTACGCATGCTGCCCCCAGATCAAGAAAAAACCGGACCAGGCCCGCATATGGAAGGGCCTGAAGAAAGACACGGTCAGCGTCATCTCGACTGACACCTGCACCTTCAACCGCGAACAGAAGGCAATGTGGAGCGGCGATTGGACCCGTATTCCAATGGGCCTGCCGGGACTCGAAACGCTCGTTCCGCTTGTCTATACCTACGGCGTGACGAAGGGCAGACTCTCAATCAGTGAGTTGGTGAAGAAGTGTTCAACGGTGCCGGCTCGGATGATGGGACTCGGCGATCGAAAAGGACAAATCAAGAAGGGCTTCGACGCCGACATCGCCATCATTCATCCCAGGCACAAGATCAAGGTCAATCCCGCGGAGATGGAAACCAACGCCGACTGGTCGCCTTACGAGGGCTGGAACCTGGCCGGCTTTGCAAGAACGACCCTCTCCCGCGGGCGCGTCATTGTCGATGATTACAAGTTCTGCGGCGAAAACGGCTGGGGCAGGTTCCTCGCTCGCGGCGTTCCCGGCGCCATCTGATGTGTGCCGGTATCGAATGACCATCTATCGCGCGAGATGCATCGCCCCGGTCGCCACGCCGCCGATTGACGACGGCTGCATTGCCGTCGATGGCACGCGCATCACGGCCGTCGGCCCCACTGCTGACATCCGCGACCATCGGCCGTCAGGCACGCCGCTGATCGATCTCGGCGACGTGATCGTGACACCTGGATTCATCAACGCACACGCACACCTCGAACTGACCGCCTACCGCGACATGATCCCGGCCGAGCCCTTATGGACGTGGATCGAGAAGCTGATTGAACTTCGCAGGCGCCCTCACGCCGCCCGTTTGGAACAGGAGGGAATTGGCGCCGGCATCGATGAATCCATTGCGGCCGGTGTGACCTGTATCGGCGACATCTCACGCACGGGAGCCGCCACGGCCGCGCTGGCCGCGTCTCCGATTCGTGCCGTCGCATTTATCGAGTTGATCAGCGGGGCTCGCGAGGAGCCGTGCGACTGCGCCTCGCTGATTCGAGCAGTCGAAACGGCGAAGAAAATGCACCAGTCCGACCGTCTTCGAGTCGGTGTCTCGCCCCACGCCCCCTATACAGTGACGCCGATCGACATGATGCACACCCTCGAATTCGCCGCTGAACAGCAAATGCCGGCGACCATCCACTGCCTTGAAACACGCGACGAAGCCGATTGGCTTGCTGGTCGTCCAAGCGGCATACAAGCCTTCTTGTCAGGTGTCGGATCGCCGAACGCCCAGAGCGATGCCGCGATGCAGGCGTCCGGCGCGCTTTGGGGTCCGGCATTCGAAGCCGCGCGACCGCTCCTGGCGCATGTCAACTACCCCACCTCGGACGACATGAGCCGGATCGCCAATGTTGGAGCATCTGTCGTCTTCTGCCCCCGTGCCCACAGGTTTTATGGTCATACAAACCATCCCTGGCGAAAACTGTTTTCAGCCGGCATCAACGTCTGCATAGGCACCGACAGCGCAGCATGCGTCCCCACGCTATCAATCCGCGACGAACTCGCGACTTTGTCCGGCACAGACCCCGATGACCTGCTTCGAATGGCCACGATCAACGGCGCGCAGGCCTTACGATGGTCTGATGAAATTGGCACCATCGAGCCCGGAAAACGCGCCGATTTCGTCGCGATTGACCTTGCTGAAATGCCCGGCGATGAGCCGATAACCGCAGTCGCAAATCCGAATTGCCGAGTGACCGCGGTTGCCATCGGGGGCAAACTGATCTCTCAGGAATTCCGTTAATCTTGTGATTACCTACAGTTCCGCGCCGAGAAAGCCTTGTCTGTGTGTTTTCAGACGTTAAGATAGGTAATTGGCCAGGAGCTCCGGACTCCACGCGATCCCCCCCATTCGCGCACCGGACCCTGGCCGCTTTATTGTCGGATCCTGACCGCGAGTAGGGAGAAAACCTGATGTCAGATGACAGCAAGAAGTTGCACATCGACGACGACTGGAAATCAGCGGCAGCCGCCGAAAAGGAGAAACTCGCGGCGGAAGTTGACGCGGACCATCCCGCCGATGCCGGCGCTTTTCCAGAACCCAGCTTTCTCGAAATCGTCCAGATTCTGGCGATGCAGGTGATGGTCGGCCTGGGCGGGATGCGCGGTCCGGGCGGCCAGCCGATTCCGCCGAACCTCGACGTCGCCAAGCATCACATCGACCTGCTGACGATCCTTGAGCAGAAAACCGAGGGCCGGCTGGAGCCCCAGGAAAAGCAAGCCCTTAACACCACACTCTACCAGCTTCGCATGGCCTACGTCGAAACCGTCAGGATGGCGACGGGCGGCGGGCGATAACCTGATCAGGTGTCATCTACATGACACACTTCATCAGTTCCGCCAGCTGCTGTTCCACCTTGGACAGCCGAGCCTCCATCTCCTCAAGCCGTGCCGAATCCACAGCGCCGGAAGCGGAGCGGGCGGTAGACATTCCGATCGGAACCGCGACCGCGGAGTTCGGAACCGGAGCCGGCGGACCTCCGAGTAGTTGCGCGAAACGTCGTTCGCGTTTGCCGGCTTCAAGAGGCATCTCCACCACCATCGGCGGATCGCATCGCTCCAACTCGGAGAGTATTTCGCGGGCGTATTCGGTTGACTCCAGGTGTGTCATGCGTCCGGCATGGGCTTTGAGCTCGCCTGATGTCTGCGGCCCGCGAATCATCAATTCGCACATGATCGCCCTTGTCGCCGCGTTCCATTGATACCGCTGCTCGACCAGATGCTGAAACCGGATCGCTCGCGAATTTCGCTCCGGCGGAGCCTGATCGACGAGCTGCCGCCGGCGCAGTGACGAGATGGCCGCGCTGACCTCGCTTTCCGTGTACTGTGTCACCGGCTCCCGATTGTTCTTCTGATTGCACGCCGCAGTGATTGCATTCGTCGTCATCGGATAGTACGCGGGCAAGGCCAGTGATTTTTCAATCAGTACGCCGAGCACCCGAATCTCGTCCGGTCGCAGATCGTATGTCATGCCAGGCTCCCGAATCGCGGCGCGGTATCGGGCCAAGGCCGGTGAACAATTGCCGCACCCCGACGCCGCAAAATGCCGCGCATTATTTCGTGAATGATGCGTCGCCGCCACCGTCCGTTATCTCGAGCCAGGACGCCGATCAGCCGTCTTTTTGCTTGACTGGATCCGTCCGATAGCCGATCGACTCACAAACTCGGCCCGCGAGCCGAATCGAACATGAGCAAAGGACTCCCGAAATGGCTACCCAACTCACGAATATTCTGACCGAGGCAGGCACCAACGAACTGGAAGTGCTCGTATTCCTGCTCGACGAAGGCTATTACGGCGTCAACGTGGCGAAGGTGCGCGAGATTGTGACGATGCCCACGCTCACGACGCTGCCTTATAGCCACGAAGCGGTCCGCGGCGTCTTCAAATTGCGCGATCATGTGCACCCGCTGATCGATCTTCGCAAGTATTTCGGCATGCCGCGGGCCGACGCGGAAGAGAACGCCCGCGTCATCGTCATGGAATTTAACAAGGATCGAATGGGGTTCCTTGTCGATCACATCGACCGAATTCACCGGGTTAGCTGGAAGGATATGAGCGAGGTGCCCTGGACCGGAGCCGAAGGCGACACCGCCATGACCAGCGTGCTCAAGATCAACAATCAGATGATTCTCATGCTCGATTTTGAGCGCATATCGTTCAAAATCGCCGGTATCGATCAACTGGCAGATGCTGCGCCGACCACCCTGGGCGTTCAGCGGCAGGATGCGCGCGTGCTCCTGGCTGATGACTCCGCCACGATGCGCCGCATGTTGACGAACTCACTGCAAAACGCCGGATTTACGAAGATCAATCTTGCTCACGATGGCGAAGAAGCCTGGAACAGCCTTCGAGCCGCGGCCGACACCGGCGAATTGCCGGACATCATCGTAACTGATATCGAGATGCCGCGCATGGACGGACTGTGTCTGACCAAGAACATCAAGGAACATCCGCAACTTAAGCATGTCCCGGTGATCGTCTTCAGCTCACTTGTCAGCGACGATAACCTCAAGAAGTGCAAGGCTGTCGGCGCCGATCGACAGTTGACGAAGCCGGAACTTCCCGGCCTCGTGACGGTCATGGACGAAGTGCTCTCGTCGGCTGTGCGCGCCTGATCGCCCAAACCAACCGTAGGAACGCTATTCGATTCGGCAAAATCGATGGTCCCGATGCGGATTTCGCGCGGGCCCGCCGTCGTCCTACCTCGGAAACTGCGTAGCATCCATGCCAAAACTCTCATAACTTATTTAATATAACAGACTTATACGATATACAATGAACATCTTCTGTTCGGGGCGCAATTATCGCGCGTAACCTAAAGAAATCTGCGCCTCTGCGCCGATTATCTATCTTACCTAAGTTATCTAAACTATCTGCTCTTCCCAAGTAACCTAGAGCACCAGCGAATGAGCGTGTCGTAGTTCCCTTCAGTCAGCCAAACGACACGACGTGCCCGAGGATCGGTGCACGAACGAGCCCAACAGAACCAATGGCCACGCGACGAAATGGAAGCCGTCGCGCCACGCAGCATGAATGCTGACGTCGGCCGCAACCAACCGGAGCCTCAATCGAATGGGAACGTCAGAACTCCTCGAACGCTACATGGAACCCCTGCTCACCGGACAGCGGCACGTCTGCCGAGAGTTGGTCCTGAAAGCACTCGACTCCGGTCACGAACCGCGGCAACTCTACCGCGAATTGGTCTGGCCGGCGCTCGAGCGGGTCGACACGCTCTACCGACAGGACCGCATCAATCTGATTGAGGAACACATGGCGACGCGCATCACGCGGACGATCGCCGATCATCTTCAAACGCGCCTGCCCCGCGCAGCCCGGCACGGCCGAAAAATCGTCGTGACCTGTGCGGCCGGCGAGGCTGAAGAACTCAGCGCGCAGATGTGCGCCGACCTGTTCGAAGCGGATGGATGGGACGTCTATTACCTCGGTGGAGGCATTCCGCAGGATGAGATCGGGTCACTCGTGGGTCAACTTCAACCCGACATGCTGATGGTTGTTGGGAGCAAGCCGTCGGATGTGCCACTGGTTCGGCAGTTGATCGACTACATCCGCGACATCGGTGCATGCCCCGCAATGAACATCCTCGTCTCTGGCGGTATCTTCAATCGAGCGGACGAACTGTGGAAGGAAGTCAAGGCCGACTACTTCGCGGAGACGGCCGCGGAAGCGCTCGAAATCGGCAGCAGCGCCGAGCCGCGCGAAACCGAAGAACGGGCGCCCGGCGCTCCGAAAAAGCGACGCCGACGCCGCCGACCGCCGCTTCTGGCACAGCTCGAAGGACACGCATGATCTCATCGGTCCGCCATGACGCATTGCCCCCTGCGGGTTCTTTTCGAGACCGGAAAGAACCCGTTTTTTTCCCGCCTCAACAACGTCGATGAGAACAATCGGTACAACCATCGATTGCGAGACGGGGCTTTCAGATCTCAACGATTTTCGCGTGCCACTTCCCTGACCTGTCGAATCGCGCCGGCAATTGTCTGATGGACTTCGAGGTTGTTGTAGATAATGAGCCGGCCACGGTGAATGACAATCGTGCCCCGGCCCCCCGCTGCTTTCCACGATCGTGGCTGGACATGGGCCATGATGACTTGCACGAGTTCGGCGGCCGGTTGATCGGCCGATTCCTTCGACTCACGGTTCCTGTCCCCGCCGGCCAAACGGGCCCCGCGTTCGGCATTGTCGCCAAGGTTGTCCATGCCTAGGAAGTTTGGAGCGGCAACCAGCAGATCCTGAACGTCGTAGACCCGCGTGACGAGACTGGTATTGATGTCCTGGCGCGTCGAAATCCAAAGGGTGTTGCCGTCGGCCTTCAGCGCAAGCACCGCCGACGGCCGCTCGTCGGTCAGCCGCTCGAAGACCCGCGCGATCAAATCGCGCAGACGGATATTCCGGGCCTCGATGTTCAGTGGGAAATCGCGTTCGATGCCGACCGCCTCGAGCGTTTTCCATCGAACGACGACGTTGGCCTCGGTCGTTCGTCCCAGCCATTCGGTGAACTCATCGAATGGCATTTCCTTAAGCGTTGCATCCTCGATGATCAAATTCAGACCGCGAACGGCAAGATTCTCTTCGAAGCGAGCCGGAGCCGGCTTAACGCCTTCGACCGGAATGGATCCGGAAGGCGCGCGCCGACGACGGACGGGCGACTGTTCGGATTCATCCTGTGCACTGCCTTTACTCTTCTGATTCCCTGAAGCGGCCTTCTGTTTCCTGTTTTTCGGTGTCGCGCCACGATCCGCCGGGCCGGTCGAATCGACTGACGTGGCATCCGACGACTGCATCGGCAAAGCCCTCGGTTCACATGAGGGCGGGTCTGCAAAGCACAGGCCGGCGAACACAGTCTGTGCCATAAGTATGACAGCAGCAAATAAGATCAGTTCATGACGTGAAACTCGGCGGGCCGGCATCCTTACGTCCCTGATCGGTAGAGTCTGGTCCTGTCGACACTCCATTGTCCGTTTTTCGATCGAATCAGATCGCGCTTCAGGCCGGTGTACCCCGGCTTCGGGTTGAACCCTGTCAGCTCGATGGCCTGTCCATCCATTCGGATGATCCACGGTCCTTTCCTTGGGGCACCTTCCGGAACCTTCGACATGTCGACGGTCACGCGCTGCACGTTTTCGGTTCGGACCTCAAACTGATTTCGTCCGACCCAGTGCGTCTCACATGTCGCGTCCTCGCTCGGACGGTACGCCTCGCGGAAGATCACCCAATCGTCAATCGGACGGAGCGGCCGAGGCGATTCGGCCTCGGAGGCGTTCGGCACCGATTCGCGGCTCCCGCTTTCGGACGGCTCGGTAGATCGGGACCGCGCATTCGGATCGCCGCCATTTTCTGAATTAGCCTCGTCGGCGGTTTGCGGGCGGACTGGTTCGGATTCATCTTCGTGCGCGTCCGGGATAGCGATTGGCGGCGGTTCCGGTTTCGCCTGCTGGGCGACGCGCGGCTCATCAGGCGAAGCGCAGCCGCAGGCCCACGTGACAACGGACAACAGGACAGGCAGCGCCGATCGACGTGAATCGATCGCAAACCAGTTTCGAACGCGCACAACTGAAACCCGCAGCATATCATATGCCTCCCGCCGATCGACAGGGCGCGCGACGCGTCGTTGTCCGCCGAATCGGCATTCTAGCGATGCAGCGCGATTGCGTGTACTTTTTTCTTTCGTAACGGCGTGGAATCCGAAAGCGGTCCACGCCTCATGATACACGCCAGGACATCAAAGGTTCCGCCCCATGCCTCGACACCCACGAATCCGTTCCACGACCATCCTCTCCGTGCGGCGCGACGGCCAAGTCGCGATCGGCGGCGACGGTCAAGTCACTCTCGGCGACGCGGTTCTCAAAGCCGATGCCGTAAAGATACGCCGACTCTACAAGGGCAGCGTGCTCACCGGCTTCGCCGGTTCGGCGGCAGACGCATTCGCGCTGCTCGAACGCTTTGAAGGGAAACTGGATCAATTCAAGGGCAATACGCGCCGCGCGGCGATCGAGCTGGCCAAGGACTGGCGAACCGATCGGGCCTTGCGCCGCCTCGAAAGCCTGCTGGCTGTTGCCGACGCCGAGTGCAGCCTAATCATCGGAGGCAATGGAGATGTCATCGAGCCGACAGACGGGATCCTCGCCATCGGCAGTGGCGGCACCTGCGCACTTGCCGCGACGCGCGCCCTCATTTCACATACGAAGCTGCCTGCCCGCGACATTGTGGAAGCCGGCCTGCGAATCGCCGGCCAGATTAACATTTACTCCAACGAGAACATCCATGTCGAAACACTCTGAGGCGGCAATTACTCGACGGAACTCGTCGTCGCGGCGCAACGCCCGGCGCTTCACGGTCGGCGCCGCGCTCCTGCTGGCCGGTGCGGCCGTGGCACTCTTGCCGGCGAATGTGTCGGCGGACGCGTTGCCAAATGGCGTCGCCGCAGGCGATGTCACGGGCACGACGGCGATTCTCTGGGCGCGCGCCACGACCGCTGGGGACGTGCGTTTCGAGTACAGCCTGAATGAGCAATTCGCCCCCATCGCGGGCACACGACTTGCGATGGCTGTTGATCCGGCCGTCCCCGTGAAAGTGGAGATCACGGACCTTTTGCCGGGCACGCTCTATTACTATCGTGTCACGGATGCGAGCGAAGCAACCTCCGCCGGTCGGTTTCGCACACCAGCGGCCGATGGACACCACGGGCTGCGCTTCGGCGTCTCGGGCGACTGGCGCGGCGATTTGGCGCCGTACCCTTCCGTGCGCAATGTTCCCGATCGTGACCTGGATCTCTTCGTCGCACTGGGCGACACCATCTATGCCGACGTCTCGTCACCCGATGTCCCTGCGCCGCAGGCGAGGACGCTCGGGGAATTCCGGATGAAACACAACGAGGTCTATTCCTCGCGATATGGCCTGAACACGCTGGCGGCGCTGCGCGGCTCGACAGCCATTCTGGCGATGATCGACGATCATGAGGTGACCAATGATTTCGCGGGCGGCGCTTCGCCGGACTCGGACGCCCGATTCGCCGGAGAGACCGGCGAGTTCATCAACGAGACGGACTTCTTCAACCGAGGTCTACAGGCATTTCACGAATTCAATCCCGTGCGCGAGGAGTATTACGGCGAGACAAACGACCGGCGTACAGCCAACAAGCGAAGGCTTTATCGCCAGCGGACATACGGGCGCGACGCCGCATTCTTTCTGCTCGATACCCGATCGTTTCGTGATGAGCCGCTTGAGGCAATCGGCGCCGTCGCACCGCAGGCAAACATCGACGCCTTTCTCATGCAGTCGTTTGACCCCGACCGCACGATGCTCGGCCGGGCACAGATCGACCAACTGAAGGATGACCTGCTTTCCGCTGATGCCGCGGGTGTGACATGGAAAATCGTAATCGTCCCGGAACCAATTCAGAACCTCGGTCCGTCGCAGGCCTCCGACCGCTTTGAAGGCTACGCGGCCGAGCGCGCGGAAATCCTTCGGTTCATCGTCGATCACAGTCTGGCCAATGTCGTGTTCGTGACCGCCGATATTCACGGCACAATCGTCAACAACCTGACCTATCAGACCGAGTACAATGGCCCACAGCTTGAGACGCGTTCGTGGGAGATTTCCACGGGCTCCGTGGCCTATGCGCCGCCCTTCGGCCCGACGGTCGCATCGTTCGTGAACGCGGACTCACTGGGCCCCCTGGCGGGCCTGTTTCAACTGACATTCGCACTGAACGATCGTCGCGGACGCGACAATATTGTGACACTCGCCGGCCAATTGCTGCTGTCCAGCTACGGCCTTGATCCAATCGGCCTCGAACAATCTCCGATCGACGCAAGACTGACTTCGGGCGGCTATGTGGCGGTCAACAGCTTCGGCTGGACGGAATTCGAGATCGACGCGCAGACGCAGTGCCTCGCCGTCACGACATGGGGCATAGACTGGTACGATCGCGACGCGATCGCCGATGATTCGCTCCTGTTCTGGCCCGTTTCCAGCGGCGGAACCAGCCGGCGTGCCTCGGTGCTGGCACGTCGCCCCGAGATCGTGAGTCAGTTTGTCGTTCGGACCGACGGATCCGATCAACCTGTCTGCCCGATTCCATCCGCTTCGTCGGACACGCTCTTCGGCGCCTGTGGATGCGGAATTCACTTCTGCTTTTCCACGTTGATCGCGCTCTCGGTGGGCGGTGCAGGCGCTGCCCGGCGGCCGGACCGACGGCCTCGCAGGCGGTCTCGCCGGAACAATTGACGCCCTGGCGTCTCGAACGTAGCCTGACGGCTCGATATCGGCGTGGTTGCCGCGATTTAGAGGACTTCGATATGTCACGGAAGACCATTCTCGTCACTGGCGGCGCCGGGTTCATCGGGTCGAATCTGTGTTTGCGCCTTTTCGACGAGGGGCACCACGTCATCTGTCTCGACAACTGCTTCACCGGGAGCATCGCCAACTTCGGCGAGCGATACCGCGACATGGTGCTGAGCGGTCGCTTTGAGTTCATTCGGCACGATGTCGTCGAACCGATCAAACTGGAAGTTGACCAGATTTATCACCTGGCCTGCCCGGCCAGTCCCGTGCATTACCAGCACAATCCGGTCAAGACAATCAAGACGAACGTGATGGGGACGTACAACATGCTGGGCCTGGCGAAGCGCGTTCGAGCGCGCATCCTGCAAGCCAGCACGAGCGAGGTTTATGGCGACCCGACTGTCCATCCACAGACCGAGGAATATTGGGGCAATGTCAATCCCATCGGCGTGCGGAGTTGCTATGACGAGGGCAAGCGCGTCGCCGAGACGCTGGTGTTCGACTATTTTCGGCAGCACAAACTGGAAATTCGCGTCGCCCGAATCTTCAACACGTACGGGCCGAATATGTCGGTGGATGACGGCCGCGTCATGAGCAACTTCATCTGCCAGGCGCTTCGCGGCGAGGCATTGACCGTGTACGGAGACGGCTCCCAGACGCGAAGCTTCTGCTACGTATCCGACCTGGTTGACGGCCTGGTGCGGCTGATGGACGGCGCCACGACCGGCCCGATCAATCTGGGCAACGATCGCGAGATGACCATGCTCGAACTGGTCAATGCCATAGGAATGGCACTTGGCAGGAAACTCGCCGTGGAGCACAAACCCCTGCCGCAAGACGACCCCCGGCAGCGAAAGCCGGATCTGACGCGGGCAAGAAGCCTGCTCGGCTTCGAGCCGCGCGTCACGTTGGAAGAGGGAATTCGTCGGACAGTCGAGTACTTCCGGCGTGCGCTGGCGGAATCACCGGTGTAGCCGCCGCGGTCGTCAACAACGCGCTGTCCGAGGCGCTTGCGGCCTTCACATCTTCAGCCGTCAACCTCCGGTGTTATCGTTGCTGTTGGCGTTGTCGTCATTGTTGTCGTTCGAGTTATCGTTATCGTTGTCGTTGTTATCGTTGTCGTTGTTGTTGTCGTCGTTGTTGTTGTCGTCGTCGTTGTTGTTGTCGTCGTCGTTGTTGTCGTTGGCGTTGTTATTCCCGTTGTTGTTCGAATTGCCGTTCTGATTCACGATGATCGTGATGCCGAGATCGCTTAGAATCTGCTGTATTTGATCCAACTGCTCGCTGGTGCAGGCTGCGATGAACATCAGTGCGGCGGCAAGAACTGGCGTCAATCGGCGTCGAATCTTCATCAAATATACTCCTTTGCGAAAAAACTCGGATGTCCGTGGTTGGAGAGAGCACGGTCGATCGGCCATGGGGCGATCGAACGGCGGTTCGATTTGGCAATTGCCATGCCAATGAATCGTTCGCGAAATCGGACCGTGTTCAGATACTCCAATCGACGGTTCCACTGAAGCACAGTCCGCTGAGCGCGAACTCGGCGCGTTGCCTACGCACAGGCGTGAAGAAAAGGCGCGCCAATTCGCACATGGGATCGAGCAGGCGTCACCCTCGACGTCATGCGGTCGGAGCCGAATCAATCAGCAGCTCTTCAAGATGCGAAAAAGGCCGCATTCTGCTTGCGGCGTTACTTTTTGAACTGGTCGTGGCAGGCACCGCAGGCGTTACCGACGGCCTTAACTGCTTCTTTCGAAGCCGCTTCGTCGCGATTCTTCAGCGCTTTGGCAAGCGTGACGCACTCGTCCATCATCTTTTTGGCGTGCCCGCGATAGTCGGAATTCTCATTGTGGTATTGATTCACGTTCGCCAGTTCGGCAAGCACCCAGGCGGATTCCGACGCCTGTTTCCACTTCTTGTCCAGCAAGCCATCCTTGACTTCCTTGAAGAGCCGGTTCTGGCATTCCATCAATTGCTCCAGTTCCATCGCAGGTTTGAAAGTCGCTGGTTTGTCGTCGGATTTCGGTTCAGCCACCACCGCCAATCCCGCACTGAGAATACCGACTCCCACCAAAACGAACGCAAAAGACTTGATATGATCCCGATACATGTTCCAATCCCCTTTTGCTTGACTCGGAGGTGACGAGGCCTGGCGTCCATACGACGGCCGTTAGACCGTTCACTCTGTTCTTGAAAATTCGCATTATGCGGTTTCGCGGCCATTTGTTCCAGCCTCCAGGCAAACCGGGGGCTGAGCTGAAATATTCGGGGAATTGTGACCCGTCCGGGCGCAACGAGCCTCGACGGAGAATCACTGAAGCGACGTGGAGGATCTCACATCCATGGAACTCTCAATCAGCGTTGATGATCTCAGGATGGAACTTCGACCGGCACTGGATGTCGTGCGTCAGATCGGCGTTCACTTCGTTGAGGTCGGCGCGATGCACGGGCCCATATCGCCCGAGGAATTGAGCAGGAGCGGAGAACGACACTTCTCACGGCACCTGGCCGACATCGGTTTGAATCTGCACTGCCTTCGCGGACCGACGGGCGGCGCCGGTTACGCAGACCGCAGCGCTGGCGACCGGCGTCTTGCTTCGCTGAAGCGTATCATCAACCTGGCATCCTCACTTCGCGTGTCGACGGTCTCGACGACAGTGGGAAGCGTCACGACCGATGCCGACGGCCGGGAAAAAGATCGCCTTCTTGAGGCGATTGTTCAAATGGCGGACATGGCGGATCGCTGCGGCGTCACGGTCGCAATCGACACCGCAGGCATCAGTGCGGCCGATCTGCGATCAATGCTGCAGACGGTAAACTGTCCGAATCTGACTGCCTGCTGCGATAGCGGCGGCATGCTCCTGCGAGGCGAGAATCCGCACCGCGTCGCGGACGTGCTTGCCGGTCGCATTCGCATTGCGCGGGCGCGCGACGCCGTCGCCGGCGATGCCGGCGCGCCTGGCCATGAGACCGCGCCCGGAGAAGGACAACTCGATCCGGCTGCATTTCTGGCAGCGCTCCACGAGGCCGGCGCACGCGGCCCGCTCATTCTCTCGCGGACGACAGGGGACCAGCGCATCCATGACATCGCCCTGGCGAAACGCAGGTTTGAGTCGCTGCTTTGCGCGGAAGGTTAACCGTCAAGCAAAGCAAATCACGTGAGGTAAGCCGGCAACGCGCGGCTCAAGCCCGGATGTTTTTCCTGAACTGAAGGGGAGTTAGGAGAGAACCGTGTGAAAACTTTAACGGACCGGAAGAGCCCCGGGGGGGGAAACAAAAAGAGCGACAGGCGTGCCAAGTTCAACCACGAGTGTTCGGGCCGGAGAGAGGAAGGATCGTGGTCAAACGTGGGCTGGCACGCCCATCGCTCTGTCTGTCCTCGGCAGATTATAGTCAACGACTGCCTTCGCGATGCTAAGAAAATTCCCTACTGCAATCGTTTCTTGATTCTGGGAACTGTGCGGAATCAGCCTTCACGCTGAATTCAGAATCAATCAATCTCGCAGATCGCACGCGCGGCCACATGCGACGGCCGGTCCTCGCTCGTCGGCCGCCGCATTGAACCAGTGCCTCCATCGCGGGATTTTACGCACCCGCAAGCAGCAGGGCGATCATCGCAGCGATGTCGTCATCATTGAGGACGCCAAGCGGTGCATCGAGGTCGGCACATTCGAAGGTCGAAGGCTCACCCAACATAGCCTCGACAAAACCTTGAATATCCGCGCCATCGATGAAGCCGTCGAAATTGAAATCACCTTTCGGCGATGCGCTGCCGACGGCTGCAGAGCCAGGCTCACCTTCGCCGCAGCCGTTCGATGCCGTCACCCAGTAGTAGTAGTCCAGTTGATGATCAGTCTGCCCGTCGCGGAAACTTGTTTCAGCGATGTTGGCGATGACGTCCGCGCCGTCAAAGTCGTCAAGCGTATTGCGGCGAACGACATATGAATCCGCGTCGATCATGGCGTTCCACGTGACTTCAATCGCGCCGCATATCGTATCGTTGGTGGCGTTGAGGCCTGACACAACTCCCGGCGGCGACAGCGTCGATCCCGTATCGGACGCACTGAAGTCGGAACACCCCGACGTATTGCACGCCTTGACCCAGTAATACAGGATCTGGCCTACCGGGGCAGTGGAGTCGACAAAACCCGTGCCCACCACACCTGATGCAAGCTGAGTGGCCAAATTGGGGTCATCGACGGTACCTCGATAGACCTGGTAATCGACGGCACCGGCTGAAGCATTCCAACCCAGCGTGATTTCGGTGCAGGCGGCGCCGTCTTCAGCGGTCACGCCTGTCGGCACATCCGGCGTTTCAATCGGATCTTCACAAATCGGACCGTCGGCGACGAAGGCATCAATCGCCGCCTCCACCACGTTCTGCGTGCCAATATCGTTCGCGGTGAACCTGATCCGCATCGTCTGCGAAGGGCTGACATCGACGCCGACCGTGATGGTGTCGGTACGCCATGCGTTGAGCGCAGTGGTGTAGTTGCGGACCGTGGCCCAGTTGGTGCCGGCACTGTCCGTCGCGATCTCGACTCGGAGCGAATCGCCGCCCTGGAGCAAACCGCCGGTGAAATCGTTGAGCCAGTAAGCATAGGAGATGACATCACCCTCGCCCATACTGAACGGTGGCGACGTAAGCGTGGTGGATCCGTCATCGACGTCGGAATTGCAGTTGTTGGGATCGTTGTCTGTCAGGTAGCACTGGCCGGAGCCATCGAAATCCGACGGTGGATCTCCTCGATTGCAATTCACGGGCACGCCGCGCTGCCACAGCCCGTCTCCGCCGTCGAGCACCGCGGTCCAGCCTTGATCGGACTCGAAGTTGTCAATCAGAGGAATCGGCCCGATCGTCGCGGTGTACGGAGCGGAAGCGCCGCCGGCCGGATTCGTCACCTGTCCGGCGGTGACGCCAGTCGCGGAAAGATAAAACTGGGGGGTCGCGCTGCAAGTCGGTGCGGGCAGCGTGGCAGAGTAGAGATTTCCGCCGAGCGAACCCAGCGGAACCGACTGATACGCACCGCCGTCATATCGATAGAAAAGCAACCTCGAGCCGGCGACCACCGAGTCGTTGCCCGGATCGATTTGAACATTGAACGACTTCGGCTCCCCTCCGATCAGCAGCGTCGGCGCCCCATTGGGCAGCGTGATCGACGGCGGTTGAAATACCGGAGCGCTGATCGAAAAATTCAGGCGATAGAGCTGGGTGGACGTGGGTGTGTTGCCTTCATAGACGCGGAAGAAGTAGCCGCCCGGCGACGTCAACTGAACATTCGTCAATGTCTCAGGCTGTCCGATCGGCGATGAGTTTCCGGTTGCAAGAACCGTGACACCATTCTGCCCGATCACATCGACATTCAGATCGGCGACCGAAAGCGAATCGAAGTTGTTTCCGCTGCAGCAGGAGCCGCTCTGTCCCGGGCAGGCCTGATCGCTGTCGTCGTAGGTCGTGCCGATCGGAGTGACGGTCACCGTGACGGAACATGCGGCATTAACCTCAAAGAAGAAGTAGTCCTGCTCACTATTGGCGTCAATGCTGAGCAACGAACCGAACGGCATGGACGGAAGCGGAACCGTTCCGACCGTCAAGCCGTTGCCGATCGTGAAGTCTCCGAGATCGGTAGCCTGAGCGGGATTGTTGTCCGGTTCGAAGGGATCACCGTAATGACGCTGCATATTGCGAACGTCATCGTGACGAGGTCCGTCATACGCGGTCGAGATGAACGGCTCCATCAGCTTGGACTGATTGATCGGACACACATGCAGTTGGCCGGTGCCGTGTCCGTGCTCGTGCGAGACGACGTTTCGCAGTTTGAGCGAGTTTCCCGATGTATCGTTATAGAAAGTGTCGAACGCATCCAAGACCATGTCGCCGTCGTTCGGGAAGTTGTTGTATGCCAGAACGTTGCCGTTTCCGTCAGGCAGGCCGCTCGAACTTGAGACAAACTGCTTGGCTCCGATGCGCACATCCGCGCGAACGCCAAGGACGCCGGGATTCTGATGCATGGCGACGCCATCGTCGTTGGGTTCGTACACATAGGTGACGCCGGATAGCTGTGACCACCGATTGAAGACGGAGTCGAAGATCGGCTTCCAGACCGCCTGACTTCCGTACCGGCCATTCAGCCACGCATTGAGTTGGTTTGGTCCGGCGGCGAAACCGACTCCGGACACGACGGGAATGTTCACGCCATCCGCGGGAAAGCCGTATGTAAGCGTGATCGGATTGCCTTGGGAACCGGTCGATCCGGATGCCGTCGTTGACCATCGGTTGGTCTGGTTGTAACGCCCCTCAAACTCATCAACGGCCGCAAAAGCCTCGACGACCTCGTCCGGCGTTCCGGGAGCGAAACACAGCATGGCCGGCGTCATGGCCGGCGGTTCGGAATAGTAAAGATCTCGAATGCGGGTCATCAGCAGGTCCTGCTGCACGGGCGTCAAGGAATCGATCAGATGCGGGAAAATGATGCTTTCCATTTTCTCAACATGGGCGGCCCGCTCCCTTTCCCATGAAGAATCCGATGCAGCCAATGTGCTGTTGACTTGGCATTGTGCTGACAGCGCAACCGGTTCTGCGTGCTTGGGCAACGCCAGCACAAGTCCGGCCACCGCAATGGCAAATACCGACAACGCGCCGAATGCTCGGCCGTACGACCGACTTGAAACCGCCATGATGTCTCCCGATGAGCGTCCGCCGCCGCCATGTCCGGACCATCCGGTCCGTTGCAACAGACGCGTGTTTTCGCCGGCTGTGCTGCTCGGCGACCCACTCAACCCACACCCTGATCATGCGTCGTGGCCGACGCACTTCGACCTGGATTCGCCCGAAGGACGAACAGAGCCTTGCTCGATAATAGCGTATTCCAATGTTCAAGTCGGCGCTTTTGGCGCGATTTTTCTTGCCGCCATGCTGATTTTTTCTGGACGGTCGCTCAACCGGTCCGACTTTTGTTGTCTTCGCACGGGCAAACGCCGATAATCCGCGATGTGAATTGGGGCGATCTGATCGTCCACGATCCTGCATTCAAAGCCCTAAACAGCCATCTGTCTTCATCGAAGACCCCGGCGGCTGCAAACGGGTTGTGGGGAAGTTCCGCGCCCATCCTGGCTACGTTGATCGCCGCGCAGCGAAACGCGCCCGTGCTTTACGTGTGCGCTCACGCTGAACAGGCCGACCACGCCCTGGACGACATGGAAGCCGCCGGCGGCCGCGGAATCGAGCTGTTTCCCGCATGGGAGACGCTGCCAAACGAGGGAAGCGGTGCGGGCGAAATTGGCGTCGAACGTGCCCGGCTATGCGATCTGCTGCGCCACGGAACCATATCCATCCTCATCGCGCCGATTCAGGCGCTGATGCAACCCGTGCCCGCACCAGGCAATCTCGACGCGAATACGCTGACACTCGTCAAAGGCGAGCAGCGAGATCCCGAATCGATTGCGCAGTGGCTCGTGGAGCGCGGGTTTGTCCGACTGGACCAGGTCGAACAGCCGGGCGATTTCGCGTTGCGCGGCGGCATTCTCGACATCTTCATTTCGGCCGATGCCGATCCGGTGCGTCTTGATTTCTTCGGGGACGAGATTGAATCCATCCGACAATTCGAGTCCGCAACGCAACGATCAATCCGCGAGCTGCCGATGACGCGGATTACGCGATCGCCGGCCCTCTCGACGTCCATGCACGAAGAAACGACGAGCCTGTGGAGCTATTTCTCGAACGAATGCCTCGTCGTCATCAATGAACCGCTCGAGGTTGCCGAAATCGCCAAGACCGTGTTCGACCGCCTCGGTTCTCCCATCGGGCATTACCCGTTCGAAGCCATCCTCCGAGGACTCCAGCCCCTGCGACAGCTTCAACTCAGCCGCTTTCCGACTGCCGGAGTACCGGATGGGGACACAGCCCGAATCGCCTGCGAGCCCCTGCCGCAATTTGAGTCCAAATCCACCGACGCCGTGCGCCAATTGCTGCTGCTGGCGGAGGAAATGCCGACGGTCGTTTATTGCGACAACCGGGGCGAGGAACAGCGGCTCCGCGAACTTATTGAGCAGGTCACCGCTGATGCGAATGTCGATCCGTCGACCGCACTCCGGATGGAGACGGCAATCGGGCTTGTTCACGAGGGATTCATCTGGCACGGCGAAGGAGAATACGGAAAACGCGTCGCGGTGGTTCCGCACCATCAGTTGTTCAGACGCTATTCGCAGGTTCGGCGCATCCGCAAGGCGACAGCCGGCCGCGCGATCGAGTCGTTTCTCGATCTGAACGAGGGCGACTACGTCGTTCACATCGTCCATGGCATCGCGAAATTTGTCGGCATGAAGACGATGCGCAAAGCCGACTCGAAGAAGAGCGAGGAGTTTCTCACACTGCGATTTGCCGAGGACTCGACGATCCATGTTCCGGTCACGCAGATCGACCTCGTGCAGAAGTACATCGGCGCCCGGGGCATGCGCCCAACGTTGTCGAAGCTCGGGGGTACACGCTGGCAATCGACAAAGGCGAAAGTCGAGGAATCGCTAAACGATCTTGCATCCGATCTCCTGCGAATTCAGGCCGAGCGACAATCGCAGCCCGGCGTGTCCTACCCGGACGACACGCATTGGCAGCGCGAGTTCGAGGACTCATTCCTCTACGCCGAAACTCCGGATCAACTCACTGCGTTGAGTGAAATCAAACAGGATCAGCGACGCAGCCGGCCGATGGACCGGCTGCTCTGCGGTGATGTCGGATTCGGCAAGACGGAACTTGCGATGCGCGCCGCCTTCAAGGTCGTTGAGTACGGCAGGCAGGTTGCCGTGCTCGTGCCGACCACCGTTCTGGCCGACCAGCACCATCGCACGTTTTGCGAGCGATTTGCCGACTATCCATTTCGTGTGGAATGCCTGAATCGCTTTCGATCTCCGAAGGAGCAGCGGAACATCATTGAATCCGCCAGGAAGGGGCAGGTGGACGTCCTCATCGGAACACACCGGATCCTGTCAAAAGACGTTCAATTCGCCGACCTGGGGCTCGCCATCGTTGACGAAGAACAACGCTTCGGCGTCGAACACAAGGAACGCCTCAAGCGTTTGCGCACGACTGTCGATGTCCTGACACTTTCGGCAACGCCGATTCCACGAACGCTGCATATGTCCATGGTGGGCTTGCGCGACATCAGCAGCCTGGCGACCCCGCCGATGGATCGCCGATCGATCGCGACGCGCGTGACACACTGGAATGACGAAATGATCCGGGAAGCCATCGCGCGCGAGCTGAATCGCGATGGGCAGGTCTATTTCGTGCATAATCGAGTTCAATCCATCCAGGCCGTCGCAGCACGTATCGCCACGCTCGCGCCGGATGCACGAATCATCGTCGGACATGGACAAATGGATGGTGACGAACTGGAGGCCGTGATGATGAAATTCATTCGTCACGAGGCGGACATTCTCGTCAGCACCACGATAATTGAAGCGGGACTTGATATTCCCAATGCGAACACCATGTTCATCGATCGCGCCGACATGTTCGGCCTCGCGGACCTGCATCAGCTTCGCGGCCGTGTCGGTCGCTACAAGCACCGCGCCTATTGCTATCTCCTGCTCAGTCCGAATCGACCGCTCACCGATACTGCCGCCCGCCGGTTGAAGGCGATTGAAGAATTCAGCGATCTTGGCGCCGGCTTTCGGATCGCCATGCGCGACCTGGAGATTCGCGGCGCCGGAAACATCCTCGGACCTGAGCAAAGCGGGAACATCGCCGCGGTGGGATATGAGCTTTATTGCCAGCTTCTGGAGAAACAAGTGAGGCAAATGCGCGGCGAGCCGCCGAATGAGCGCGTTGCGGTTCACCTCGAACTGGACCTGGAAGCGTATATCCCACGAGGTTACGTCGCGTCAGACCGCCAGCGCATGGACTGTTATCGCCGATTCTCGGCCTGCCGCACGCCCGAGGATGTGGACCAGCTTGAACGCGACCTGCGCGACGCCTACGGACCGTACCCGCAGACCGTGAGCACATTGATCGCGCTCGCCGAAATCCGGGTCCGCGCGAGTGAAGCGGGCATCGAGTCGATCATCAAGCGCGAGCCGGATTTGATTTTCAGACTCTCGGGCGAGGTCCGCAGACTCGATCCCTATTTCACAGGCGCCGCTGGTCGAGTCAGCTTTCCGGATGGAAAAACGCTCCATTGGCGTCTGCCAGAACACTATTTCCACGGTGAGACGCTGATTGCGGTGCTTCGGAATCTGCTCCGCCGTCAGCAGACGGAAACTGCCTCGACCGCCATCGACCCCAAGGCAGGTCCGAACACGACTCACCCCCGCAAACCGGCGCGTTCGGCAACCCATTCCGACCGGGAAGGGCCGATTCCTTCAAACGTAACCAGCCTTCCGAACGCTACCCCGGATCCGGTAGCTGCCGCCAGGCGCGGCGCGGGTCCGGTTCGTGCAACGCCCAATGCTTATCCATCGGACGCCCCGATCCACAAGAAGCGGCGCAAACGACGGGAATGAGCGCGCGTGGAAGTTTCGACGGCCTCGGAAATCGAGACGATGCAGGAAATCAAGGGACACTGGGTGCAGGCCGATAATGGAGCGATGGAAATTCGGCCCGCGTGACGGCGTTTCTGTTTGCGGCAGGCTAGGATTGCGGGGTCGGAGCGGGTATAGTCTTTATATCTCATGCCGAATGCGCCCGCCGAAAGGTCGACGGGACCCTCACCGAAGATTCGCCGGCGCGGGGAATTACCGAGCCTTCGTCCGCACCCAGGGGGATTCATCGAGCGGTCGTCCCGAGGATCAATCTTGCGACTGGCCGGCACAGAGTGGGCACGCCGAATTCACCGGGGAGCGACGGTTGGGCGAGGCATGAGACACAGTATGTATGGATGGGGGCATCACGAGGCTGCGTCCGACGCGAGCCCCGCTGGTACTTGATCGAACCCAGGATCGGAAGGAGTCATCCGCATGGCCGAAGGGCAACCGTGCGCGGACGCGCGGAAATATGCAGTTCTCATGCTCATGTTGGCCGCGCTGGCTGTCGGAGTGTTCACGCAGCGCACAGCCACCGTCGTCCTTGCGGATCCGGCCCCGCCCGGCAACTCCGAGCCGGCGCTGCAAGCGACTGGCGAAGCATCGTCGGTCGAGCAGCCGGGCCCCAAAGGCACCTCGTCAGCCGAATCGGCGATCGATGCGCCGACGACGAACGCCATTGATGCCGCGACTGCCTGGCACTTCCCATCGATGGCCGACCCTCGAGGCGGTTCGCCCACGACCCCCCTGTACGACAACGGCGCCCCGCTTGATGATTTTAACGACCCGTCTTCACAAGCCAGCCTCCAGATCGACGGCGCCACGACGTTCTGGCGTTTCATTGCCGCGGCAGCCGATGATTTTCGATTGCCGGATTCCGTTTCGAATCCGGGCGTCAATTATCGCATCACTACGGTCCGCGTTGCGTTCGATTTCTTCGGCTCAGGATCAGCGACGGCGAATCCACAGGCGAACTGGACCCAGGGGGTCTATGTTACGATTTATGCAAATTCTCCGCTGAATCAGCCATCTGGGGCACCCGCGCTTTCCGGCGGCAATGTCGTCTTCACCGGCACGGTGGTACATAGCT
The DNA here is from genome assembly GCA_019636475.1 of Phycisphaerae bacterium. Lineage (NCBI taxonomy): Bacteria > Pseudomonadati > Planctomycetota > Phycisphaerae > Phycisphaerae bacterium. Next base: position 35,023 of record JAHBXN010000008.1, on the reverse strand, counting down.
TGCTCGTTCCACAGCTGTCGCTCACGAACCAGATCGAAGTGAACACCGGTTGCCGAATCGTCCATCAGATTGACATTCCGGTCGATTTCGTGCTCTCCGCCGAGACGACATACTGGATCTCGGTCATGCCACGGTATCCGGCGCCGCCCCAATCTGCGTGGTGCTTCGCGAATCGAACATCGGGCAGCACCCTTCCCGGTCATCGCGGTGCGACCTTTGATCTGCCGTTCTGGACCGTGGTCGAGGGCAATTCGGCAACCGCCAGTTGCTCCGTCGGCGGCACTCCCGGCGCATACAAGGAGCTGTCATTCCAACTCTTCGGCGCTGAGGTCAGTACCGACATTGGCGCATGCTGCAACACGCTCACCGGCGCATGCGTTGATGTCGATCGCGTGATTGACCCGGTGGCGTGCACGGGGGTCGACGAATCATTCAACCCCGGAACGCTTTGTGATTTTCTGGTGCCGCGCTGCGATCAAGGCGCCTGCTGCTATACCGACGCCTTCAACGTGGATCAGTGCATTCTCGCCACCCAGGCGCAGTGCAACAGTCTCAATTCGCACGCGTTTCGACTTGGCGAAGTCTGCTCGCCCGCGATTGACTGCACCCGCCCCCCTGTAAACAACAACTGCGCGCAGAGCCTTCCGATAGGCGGAAGTGTCGTAGTGCAGCCTTTCAACTCCGCGAACGCCACAACCGATCCCGCCACACCGGCGCCTCCCGGCTGTGGACAGATTGCTCGCGATATCTGGTTCAACTACTCAGCGGGCTGCGACGGCACACTGGTTGTCACCACCATCGGCAGCTCATTTGACACCGTGATCGCACTTTACGGAAACGGCAGTTCGACCTGCCCACCCTGCCCCACCTCGAATACGGACTTCCTGGAGTGCAACGACGATAACCCGTTTGACCCCGGTGAAGACTACGCCATCATCGTTCGCCCCGTTGTCGTGGGAGAGTGCATCAAGATTCGAGTCGGCGGCAAGCCCGACGGCAGTCCCGACGGCGGCCCGGGCATTCTTCGCGTCTTCTGCGTGCCGCAGGGCCAGGGCGCTTGCTGCAACGCCGTCACCGGTGCCTGCACGATCGAATTTGAAGCCAATTGCACCCCGCCTGCGCGCTGGTTCGAGGGTCAGCCCTGCGAATCGCCGCTGACATGTCTGCACAACGATGCCTGCACCAATCCGGCCCCGCTGCCGAGCATCACACCGCTCACCCAAACCTTCAACACGGCGCGCGCCACCCGCACACCGGGAGGCCAGCCGACCGATTGCGGTTCAATTGAGCAGGACATCTGGTACGCCTTCGTCGTACCCTGCACCGGTGATCTGAAAATCACCACCACAGGCAGCAGCTACGACACATTCCTCGCTGTGTACGACTTCAGCGACGGCATCGTCTGCCCCGACCCCACACTCTGCAATGACCTGACAAATCGGGAGATCGCCTGCAACGATGATTTCGCACCTGACGACAACCTTGCACGCGTCCACCTTAACGGCGTCAGCGCCGGCGATTGTCTGATCATCCGTGTCGGCGGACATGACGACGGATTTGACAACAGCGGCGGCCCCGGCGTCCTGAATATCTACTGCATCCGTCCCAACGAAGGAGCATGCTGCTCGGCGGACGGCTCAACCTGCAATTTGGTCGAAGACGTGGATTGTCTGGCCCCGAACACCTTCCGTCTCGGACAGATCTGCGAGATCGATACGTGTCCGACGACGCCGGAGAACGACCTGTGTCTCGGCGCAATCGCGCTGAGCGGCAGCCCCGTCTCCGAGGCATTCGAGACGACGCTCGCGACGACCGACCCGAATGCCCCCATCACCGACTGTGGCGCGATTGTCCAGGACCTCTGGTATCAATATGTCGCCCCGTGCACCGGAACTCTCATCATCGACACCCTCGGCAGCAGCTTCGACACGTCAATCGCGGTCTATGGTCAGAACGGCGTGTGCCCGGCAGAGTGTCCGCTCAGTTCGCCCGACGGAGATTCCAGCGAGCGGGTATGCAGCAATGACGGCGTCGGGATCGGCTCGCTCTCGCGCGTCCTCGTCAGTGCCACGCAGGGCGATTGCTTTTTGATTCGAGTCGGCGGCAACGCGCTGAGCGGTGACGATTCATTCGGCAGCGGCGTGCTCAACATCGTGTGCACGACTGATACCATCGGCGCATGCTGTCATGCGGATCGAACCTGCGATGACACCGTGCTGATCGATGACTGCCTCGCCCAGGGCGATCAGTTCTTCTCGGGCGAAACGTGCAGTGAGGCGATCTGCCCGTCCTTCCCGCCGAACGACGAATGCGACGGCGCCATCACGATCACCGACGGTCAGACTCCGTTTGACACGACGACGGCATCGGACAGCCCCGCGCCGATTCCGCCTGCGCCGACATGCGAGCAGCCCACAAAAGACCTGTGGTATCGGTATGTGGCGCCCTGCACCGGTGTCGCGCATATCACCGTCTGCGGCTCCGTGGCATTCGACACTGTCATCGCCGTCTATGACGACTGCGAAGCATGTGGTGACGGTCAGACGCTGGCGGACTGCGACAACAACGGGTGCGGACCGAACGGAGCCAGCGATCTTTTCCTGTCGGTCAACGAAGCCCAGTGCTACCTGATTCGCATCGGCGGTGTTGCAGGCGCGTCGGGAACCGGCGTCCTCTCGATCAACTGCGGGCCGAACACCCAATGCTGTCCCGGCGATGTCAATTTAAACAGTGTCGTGGACCTGATCGACGTGCCCATCTTCGTCGGAATCCTCCTTGATCCGATTCCGCCGTCCGATCCGGCTTACTGCGCCGCCAACGTCAACGGCGACGCCGCGATCGATGGCCGGGATATTCAGACTTTCATTGACGTTCTGCTGAGTGGAGAATCCTGCGAGATTCTTGCACAAGGCGCCTGCTGCAACGGTCCATCGTGCATCGAAACGTCGCAATTGGCCTGCATCGCCTCGGGCGGAGAATATCAGGGCAACCTTACCGAATGCGCCTCAGGCGCATGTTCGACGCTCGCATTCGGCGCCTGCTGCCTGCCGAACGAAGTCTGCACGGAGTTTACGCTCGGAACCTGCACCGCGCAGGGAGGAGATTTCCAGGGCGACGGCTCTGTTTGCACTCCAGCCACCTGCACGCCGCCCCCGCCGCCGGTCACCTGTGATTTCGAATTCGTGGCGGAAGTCGAAGCGACCGATCCGAACTTCGATGCAATGGGCGAGAGCGCATCACTGAGTGGCTCGGCGTTCGTCGCCGGCGCCCGAACGCGCAATAGCACCTCCGGCTCGGCGTTTGTCTTCCGTGACAATGGCGGCGTGTGGACGCAAGAAAGCGAGTTGACCGCCTTTGACGCCACCGATGGGGCCAGCTTCGGAAAATCCGTCGCCATCGATGGCGATCGTATCATCGTTGGCGCGCCGGTCGCCCAGGCAAGCGGTACGCCGGTCGGCGCCGTCTACGAGTTCACCCGCGTCGGAGGCGTCTGGATCCCAGGCGCGAAGTACCTTGCATCAACATCCCAGGCAAGCCAATTGTTCGGCCAGTCCGTGTCGCTCGACGGGAACACGCTCTTTGTCGGCGCCATGCAGGATAACACCGGCGCGACCGGCGCCGGTGCCGCCTACGTCTTCGAGTATGACGGCGCAACCTGGCATGAGACACAAAAACTCACCCCGAGCGATCCGTCACCCTCGGCCCTGTTCGGTTCTTCGGTCGTCGTACGCGGTGATCTGGCGGTGGTCGGCGCCAGACTCGCTCGCACTGGACTCGTGCTGCACGGCGCAGCCTATATTTATGAGCGGGTCGGAGGCGTCTGGACCTTTTCCCAGAAGCTGACGGCTTCGGACCAGGTCAATAATTCGTTCTTCGGCTGGAGCGTCGACATCAGCGGTGAGACCATTGTCGTCGGCGCGTATCAGACCTTCAGCGGCGGATTTCAGTCTGGTGCGGCCTATGTCTTCGAACGCAGCGGCGGAACGTGGCAGCAATCGCAGAAGCTCGCACCGGCCACGCCAGTCGGCGGCGCGAACTTCGGATCGGCCGTTCGGATGATCGGAAGCTCGATTGCCATCGGCGCCCGAGGCGAGAACGCAGTGTACCTGTTTGTAAGACAGGACGGCTCCTGGCAGCAGCGCGAGCGAATCACGTCGCCAGGCGCTGAAACTGGAGACCGGCTCGGCAGCAGTGTGGATTGGAACGGGACCACGCTGATCGCCGGGGCCGAGTTCGGCGAAGTGAGCGCGACGAATACCGGCACGGTCCACATCTTTGACCTCGCGTGCAACGGCGCATGCTGCATCGGCGGATCCTGCAGTATGTTGCTTGCGGCAGACTGCGCCGCGGCAGGCGGAACCTTCCAGGGTGTCGGAGTTCAGTGCGCATCCCAATTGTGCGGGCAGGCGCCAGGTTGCTGCGTCGGCGATTTCACGTCAAACGGCCAGGTCGATTTGGGCGATGTGGCCCCCTTTGTGAATGCCGTCCTGACACCGCCCGACTCCGGACCGGCGGTTTGCCGAGCGGACGCCAATATCGACGGAACTGTTGATGGTCGCGATATCAGCGCATTCATGTCGGCCGTGCTGAATGTGCAATCCTGCCCGCCTTGACGGCGTCGCACCTGTCGCAACATTGATGTCGAGCCGAGGCCGGCTGTCGCTCCCGCGGACGACAGCCGGGCATGCGATGCCATCGCCATTTCCATGCATTTCGCCGTCAAAAAACGCCACTGCAATCCTGAACGTGCAACAATCGATCCGCGGGCATACAATACCCCGTTCGATTTCACGGAACGGCCGCGGGCACACACGGCCAGGGAATCTCGTCGCCCAGGGGCTTCGTCTACCGCTGAATGCAATATAACCTTCACGCAATCTGGTTTTCGTCGAAGCTGCACGTCTGGGGCGAGCACGCGGAAAAGGTCCATCCGACGAATGATGTCGTGTCAATGGCACCCCAGGTCACGCGCGGCGGCGCGGCCCTGATGCTCGATCCTCCGGCGCGTATCCACACCCCGATACGCGCCCTCGGGCCGAGTGAACTACAGGAAGCCCTGGGCGACCTGACGCCCGACGGCCTGCTGGCATCCATCGCGACCGAATCCGACCTGTCTCTCTGGCTTCCCATGCAAGGCGATTCGCCCGCACCGCCCGGGAGCGTTGAATGTCATTCTCGTGGTGAACGATCAGGCGCGGCACTGGCTCTGTGCCGGGTTCCGGCCTTGTCCGTCGGAGCGGCCGACGCGATGGATCTGCTGATTGGAATGAAACGACCGGCGGCCGGGGCCGCGCCGACGACATTCGACTACTGGCGAACACTGGCGCATTACGCCCTGTCGCTTCTGGCCCGTCAGCAGTTCGCGCCGAGCGTCGAGCGAGTCGGCCCCGATCGATACCAGGGGCGATGGATCGCGCAGGTGGTCGATCCCGGCGAATTGGAGTGGCTTGATCGTTTTGCCTCCGTAATGCCGGCGATGTGCCGATGTCTTGACACCACAGACCGCTGGGAGCGCGACCCGGTCCGGCTGATCGATGATTTTCTCATGTCGATCTGCGAAGCCGTCATTCGCCGAAGCCTCGATGGAGACGAGTTCTACCGCGAGTTCCATGAGCGCGCTGCGTCCGAGCGCAAGTGGGAAGTGGCATGGATTGCCAGCCTGGTCGGCGATCGTCGCACGCTTTCCTGGCCGGTCGAAGACGCCGACGAGATTGCATCACAGATTCGCGACTGGGCGGCGTTGCGGGTCTCTGAATTTCCTCATACCCGGCACGAACTGGGCTTCACGCTGATCGAGCCGGTCAGTGCCGACCCGGCCGACTCGCTCATCGATGTCCCTTCCGGCGCCGCGGGCGATGAAACGGACGAATCCCGATCCGAAAGCATTGCCTCGCCGCTGGAATCAGATCAAACAGGCCCGGTACCGACGGAAGACCTGGATGAACGTTGGCGCATCCGGATTGATTATCGCGCGGCAGACCAGGACGAATCGTTCGACGTCGAGAAAATCCTCCGCGAGCCGATTCAGGAGCGATCAATTCTCTCCGCTCGCTTGAGCAGCCGCGGCGCGCACCTTCGTGCGGAACTTGCCCGCGCGTCGCGAATTCTTCCTGATCTGCGCGGCCTGCTGGAAGGCCGGATTACCGACGAACTTACGCTCAATACCGGCGAGGCGCATCGCTTCATTCGCGATCAGGCGCCGATGCTGCTGGCCGACGGATTCAACGTGGATCTGCCTGAATGGGCTCAGACACGGAATCACCGGTTCGGCCTTGAATTGGTTGTCCGCCCCCAGGCAAACCGATCCATCGACGAGGAGCTTTCACTCGGCACGTTCGGCCTCACAAGTATGATCGAATTCGATTGGCGTATCGCCATCGGAGATGAACGCATCAGCCCGGCTGAATTTGAACTGCTGGCGGCTCGCGGCTCGCCCCTCGTCCGTTTGCGCGGCCAGTGGATCGATATGGATCAGATCGCGGCCGAGAAGGCTCGAAACTTCCTGCAACAACGCGGCTCGGGCCACGTGACGCTCGCACAGGCGCTTCGGCTGTCGGCCGGGCTTGACGAAGCGGAGACGGGCCTGCCCATCGTCGGCCTTACGGGCGCATCATGGCTCGAGCAATTGCTGAATCGGCTGCCCGAAACGCGTCTGGATCGGCTGTCCCAGCCGACCGAATTCAACGGCACTATGCGTCCCTACCAGGTTCGCGGCCTGGAATGGCTGACCTTTCTGAACCGGCTCGGACTGGGTGCGTGCCTCGCCGATGACATGGGCCTGGGGAAAACGATTCAGCTTATCGCTCTGCTGCTGCATGAGCGCCGGCTTCAGCCCGATGTCGGGCCGACACTGCTTTTTGTGCCGATGTCGGTGGTGGGAAACTGGCAGCGGGAGATTCAGAGATTCGCCCGGCGAATTCGAACGCTCGTTCATCACGGTCCCGAGCGGTTGACGGGGGACAGCTTCGTCGATGCCGCTCGGAAACACGATGTCATCATCACCACATACGGACTGGCCCACAGAGATTCAAGGATTCTCTCGCGTGTTCAATGGCATCGCATTGCATTGGACGAAGCGCAGAAAATCAAGAATCCCAGCGCGCACCAGACCATCGCGATCCGGTCCCTGCCCGCGGCGCACCGCCTCGCATTGACCGGTACACCGCTGGAAAATCATCTCTCCGAGTTGTGGTCAATCATGGAGACGCTGAACCCCGGCTTGCTCGGATCGGCGGCGCAATTCCGGAAACAGTTCGCCATTCCCATTGAACGCCTCGGCGACCAGCAGCGCGCCGAGCAGCTCCGGCGGATGATTCGTCCCTTTATTCTGCGACGGCTCAAGAACGACCCGACGATCGAGTGCGATCTGCCGGAAAAGATGGAGATGCGCGTCTTCTGCAATCTCACGCCCGAGCAGGCGGCCCTTTATCGTGAAACCGTCCAGCAGATGCTGACCGAGATCGACCAGGCCGCCGGTATTCGGCGGCGCGGCCTGATTCTCGCCACGCTCACACGATTGAAGCAGATCTGCAATCATCCCGCTCATTTCCTCAAGGACAACTCGCCGCAACTGGAGGGACGCAGCGGCAAGTGCGAACGTATTGTCGAAATGCTTGAGGAGGTGCTTGAAGAAGGTGATGCGGCGCTGATCTTCACCCAGTATCGCGTGATGGGTGAACTGCTTCGGCAGATGTTCGAGGAGCGGCTGCGCGCTCGAACCTTCTTCATGCATGGCGGCACGCCCGCGAAGCAGCGAGACGCGCTCGTTGAGGAATTTCAGAATCCAAACGGAGATGTACGGCTATTCCTGATTTCATTGAAAGCAGGCGGCTTCGGCCTGAATCTTACCCGCGCGAATCACGTGTTCCATTTCGACCGATGGTGGAATCCGGCGGTCGAACAGCAGGCGACCGATCGAGCGCATCGAATCGGCCAGTCGCGCCGCGTGCAGGTCCACAAGTTTGTCTGCATCGGCACGATCGAGGATCGTATTGACAAACTGCTGACGGAGAAATCGGCGCTGGCCGATCACATCGTCGGCAGCGGCGACGAATGGTTGACGGGCCTGACGACGAGCGAACTCCGGGAGTACCTCGCCCTCTCGTCCGAAGCGGTGGCGGAATCCTGAGGCGGCGAATGAACGAATCAATGGACAGGCTCTCACAATCGCGGCACGCTGTGCCCGTCGACCTTCCGACGGATTCCGTCGAATTCCGTCGCATCGATGCAACGATTCTGACACCCCCGCTCATCGTCGAATGCGAACCTGCACTCAAGCGGATGGGACCGCCACCCGTTGCACGCAGCACATTTCCGTTGATGGGCTTGTTCGCCACGGTCTACGAGCACATTGCCGCCCATGCAAAATCGCAGTTGTCGAACCTGCGAGAGTGAATCCGGCCACTCAGATCACGAAGCTGACTCCCGCAGCGGCGTTCGCTATCATATCCAGCCTGAGAGATACCGGCGTCGCCGACTCCTGAGCGGAGCTGATATCGACCGACAAGGGCAAGCGCATGATGCAAACACCGAATCGCACCCCAGACCCGGCGGCTCTTCCTGGAAATTTCGTAGCGGACTTTCGCCGACCGACGACGAAGCAACTTGCCTTGATGTGCGCGATCTGGATCGGCGCGTTCGCTGTTGCACTGATGCGCGGGCCCGCCATGGGAGATCACGAGGTCATCGTTGCCCAAATCGCCCGGCAGTCGATCGAAGACAATCAGTACCTCGTGCCCCATTATCTGGATACGCCCTTTCTCGTGAAGCCGCCGATGGCGCCCTGGGCGGTGATTGCCGTCACGGAGGCCGCGAAGATGCTGTTCGGCGGCTCATCCGACTTGCCGCCCGTTTCCGCGGCGACGGCTCGGTTGCCTTCAATCATCGCCATGTTGCTCACCATTCTGATCCTCCACAGGCTTGGATCGTCGATGTTCGGGTCGCAAGCGGGTTTCATCACGGCATTTGTCTTCGCAACGTCGCTCGGGACAATGTTGTTCGCAATCAATGCGACCGCCGAGGCCCTGCTGACGCTTTTCTGTACGTGGGCATTTGCGGAGTTCTGGTGGTCACGCAAAGCTGAAACGGCTGCGCAGCGAACATGGCGCCTTCTACGTTTCTACCTCGCATTCGGCCTGGCGATGATGGCGAAGGGCCCGATGCCGCTGATGCTCGTCGGCCCGGCGATCGCGATCTGGTGGTGGTGCGAACGACCGGCGCGGCTGCTGGCGGCCGTCGGCCCGCGCGCGATACCTGGCGCGTTGCGACTGGGATTCATGGACCTCTGGCCGAAGTTGCGCACCGCGCTGAGCCGGCTGGGGCTCTGGTGGGGTGTTCCGGTCTTCCTGGCGGCCTTCGTGCCGTGGTTGATTCTTGTGGCCCGCAAGGTGCCCTATGCGTGGGAACTCTGGAACTATGAGTACCTCGACCGGTTCAAAGGCGAATACCCCGGCTGCAAGTCCGGAAGATATCACTACTACATACCCATCGTGATCGGCCTGACGGTGCCGTGGATGCTATCGATGCCCGAGGCGATCGTCTCCCCGTTTCTCCGGAAGTACCGCGCGAACCGACGGCCGCTGTTGTTCGCATGGTTCTGGCTGATCACGGGTGTCGTAATCATGTCACTGATGAGCTTCAAGAAGCCGTACTACATTATCCCCGTTCTTCCCGCCTGTGCGATCCTCCTCACACCGGTCCTGCAGGACTTCTTCTTTCGCGTACGGAACGTGCGACCCGGCCTTGCGCGGTTGCTCTTCGGGATCATTCTCGCGGCGTGGACAATCGGCCTTGGTGTCATGTGGTTTGTCGCACGAGACATGTACCCGGAAATATGGCATGGAAATGTCGCCACCTACTCACCGCTGATTGTCCTCGGCATGGTCGGGCTTCTTGCATGGGTCGGAGCGCTCTATCTGCGCGGGCGACGACTCGCGAGCATGATCAGTCTCGGATGTATGTCAGTCTTCTGCTTCGTCGCGGCATGGGCGACAATCGGACCAGCCGTCGATAACACCGAAGATCCGAAGATGTTGGTCCAAAAGCTTCGCGAGGCAAGAATTCCGAGAGATGCGGAGATCTACTGGGCGGGCAACCGACCGGATGGTCGCGTCGCCTTCTACGAGAATCAACCCATTCGCCAAATCGTCGATCCGTACAAGCTGGTCAGCACCCACGACAAAGCCCACGACGAGATGGACCTGCTGATTTACGTCGGCACGGAAATCGCGAATCTGCTTTCGAGCGACCATCATGTTTACATCGTGCTGCAGCGCGGCCAGGTCCACGCACTGCGCCGATATTTGGAGCCCGACCCGCCGATGCGAGAACTGTTCAGCATCGACCGCGGCCCCGCGGGCGACGACGAAGATGATTGGGTCGTCGTGACGAATCTGGAACTCGCAAGCGCAACCCGATTGCCCGCCCAGGTCGCGGCTTCAACTGTCGGAAACGGCCGTGTGTCCCAGCCGAAAGTTGCCGCGGTTCAGACAACTGCCGGGCGATGACGACACGCAATCCGCCCCGGCTTGAGAAATTCCGTCGTAACACCCCGCCGGCGATTCATCGGTCGCTCAGTGCGGTTTGCTGGCTACGTCCCGGAAACCAGTCCTCGGATCTCCCGCAGACTCTCCTCGGGACGCGCGTGCCCGTACATCGCCGATGAGACGACAAGTATGTCCGCACCGGCTTCGACGAGTTGCTTCGCGTTGTGAGCTTTCACGCCGCCATCGATGGTGATCGTCGCCTTCGAACCCTGGTTCTCGATCATCTCGCGAAGGTCAGCGATCTTCCGGTAGGTGTAATCAAGCAAGGGCTGGCCTGCGAATCCGGGGGCGATGCCCATGACGCAGACGTTATCAACATAAGGCAATAACGGTGCCATCGCGACGGCCGGCGTTTCCGGATTAAGAGCAACGCCCGGCTTGACGCCCTGGCGAGCGATTGATTGGATGACTCCCATCGCCCGCTGGCTGGCTTCGATATGAAACAACATTCGAAACTGCCCCATGCCCGCCATGCGGACGACCCAATCGTCAGGTCGACTGACCATCAGGTGAACCTCGACGGGCAAGTTCGTAACCTGGCAAGTCCGGCGAACGACTTCTTCGCCAAAGCTGATGGTCGGAACAAAGTGGCCGTCGCATATGTCGAGTGACACGATGTCAGCGCCGGCGCGCTCGCAGATCGTGACGGCTTCGGCAAGATGAAGCAGATCGCCGGCAAGAATGGAACCGGCTATCTGGAAGGGTCGAGGCGCGGGCATGGCGGAAGTGTCCTCACTGACTCGGGAAACGGACCAGGGCTGAATGTTAGTGTCCTTATCGCGGTTGTCGAGTTTGGAACCGGTTCGAACAGCGACTAAATGGCATGGCCGGATTCATCCGATAAAGCTGGCGTGCCCGAAAGACCTCAAAACAACGCCGCTAAGCCGGAATCAACCGAACGATTCGTCCCCGCCTCGATCGGAGATCCGAACGTTCAAGCCGCGCCGCGCCGGCTGGACATTCTGCTGACTGCGGACGGGACCATTGATGCGAGCAGTGTTCGATCCTCGAAGCCATCCAGCGAGGAAGGACGACCATGGATCGGCGTCCATTTCGAATGCTGCGGCGTCTATTCGCGCGTCTATCGAGAGCGGTCCGCCGATCGGTACGACGGCCGCTGTCCGAAGTGCGGCATCTCGCTGACGGTTCGCGTTTCACCGGACGGAGTGAGTACATCGTTCGTGCGCGCAAGGGTGACCTGAAACCGGCCGACAATTTTCGCGGAGTCACCAACCGCCGCCCAGCCGGTCTCAGCGCAGGCTCATTTTCATTGAACGGTCGTCGGCCTCGCCGCTCCGGACGGGGTCAATAACTCCCGAAGCGCGTTCCTCGCGTCCGCTATCGAGGCTGGTCACGCCATCCTGCGGAGATCGTCATGATTTCCGTTCGCCCCACTTCCAAATGAATTGGACAATGATAAACAGGTATGGGAAGTCGAATTGACTAGTCCGACGCCGATGCGGCTTTTGAGGGACAAAAGGCCGCGGCGCGGAATGGAGCAGTCGATTCGAAGTGGGTTGGACGATGCGTCGGCGGACGGATCGCCTGACCAACAATAGGGAGAGATGTCATGCGATCCTTTCTGCGATGCGTCAGAGAATTCTGGGACTCCGACGAAGGCGCCACAGCAACGGAATATGCCGTCATGCTGGGGCTGATCATTCTCGTTTGCATCACGGCTGTCGACGCCCTCGGGGAGAAGGTCTCCGGCTCATTCGCGAACGCTGAGTCCGAGTGGAGCACCTATTACCCGTAAAGGCGGCCCGGCCCGGCGATGTGATGTCCACCTCATGCGGGGGACGTAGCGCAAGTGCCGGACGCGAGTTGCGGAATCGACAGACTCTCACCGCACTTACATCGAACGCGCTTTCCGGCGAGGATCGCCGGCGCGCGCAGCTTCCTGCCGCAAACCGAGCATTTCACGATCAGCGACATCGATGGGCCCATCTGATTCGATCACTGGCTCAACCACTTCGCATGATCAAATTGAACAAAAGTGTTTGGCCAATCGGTCAAGAATCGCCCTGAAGAAGGTAAAACAGGCAGCGGCCCATCCACCCGAACCAAACGATCGTCTCGCGTTTTGAAGGACTAAGGTTACGATAGTTGCAATGCGCGAATCATATCCGCTCTATCTGGCCGGTCGGGCGATGTTCACCGACTCCACGATTCCGGTGGTCAACAAATTCACCGGAGAATCGATCGCGCGCGTCTCGCTCGCTCATGAGCATATCCTTGACCAGGCCATTGCCGCTGGCCAAGGCGCGGAGCGGGCGTGTCGCAAGTTGTCGTCCTTTGCTCGATCGGACGTGCTGAATCATGTCGCGTCGCGCCTTCAACTGAAACAGGATGAGTTCGCTCGCGTCCTCGCGATTGAGGCAGGCAAGCCGATCCGTGACGCACGGGGCGAGATTGTTCGTGCAATCGAGACCTTTCAGCTCGGCGCGGAGGAAGCTCTTCGCATTCGCGGTGAATACCTGCCACTGGATCTGTCGCGGCGGACCGAAGGCTATCAGGGTATCTGGAAGCGCGTGCCCATCGGGCTTTGCTCGTTCATTGCTCCATTCAACTTTCCGATTAATCTCGCCGCGCATAAGATCGCCCCGGCAATCGCGGCGGGCTGCCCTTTCATACTCAAACCCGCGTCACTCACGCCAATCAGCGCGATCCTGCTCGGCGAAATCCTCGCCGAGACCGAGTGGCCCCACGCAGGCTTCAGCATGCTTCCCTGCCGGCGCGAGAGTGCCGATCTCATGGCAACGGATCAGCGGTTCAAGCTGCTGTCGTTCACAGGCTCCCCTCAGGTCGGCTGGGCCCTGAAGGCCAGAGCCGGAAAGAAGTCGGTGATCCTCGAACTGGGCGGAAATGCGGCGTGCATTGTCGATCGAGACGCCGATCTGACGCATGCGACAGCGCGGATCATCATCGGAGCGTTCTATCAGAGCGGCCAATCATGCATCAGCGTTCAGCGCATCCTTGTCCATGAGTCGATATACGATGACTTCAAAGCTCGCCTCGTTGCGGCGGCCAACGTGCTGAAATCGGGAGATCCGCTGTCGGAAGAGACTTTCCTGGGACCGCTCATTACGGAGCAGGACGCCATGCGGGTGGAAGAGTGGGTGCGGAATGCAGTCGCCCAGGGCGCTGAGGTGCTCTGCGGCGGTGCGCGGCGCGGTTCCTTTTTTGATGCGACGCTGCTGGAGCGCGTCCCGGATTCGTGCGAACTGGGTTGCCGCGAGGTGTTCGGTCCAGTCGCGATCATCGAGCCGTTTGCGACGTTCGAACACGCATGTCGGCGCGTCAATGCGAGCGATTTCGGATTGCAGGCCGGCGTCTTCACCAACAACCTCCAGTCCGCATTCTACGCATTCGACGAGCTCGAAGTCGGCGGTGTCGTGATTAATGATGTGCCGTCGTTTCGGGCGGATGCGATGCCGTACGGCGGCGTGAAGGACAGCGGACTGGGCCGCGAAGGCGTCAGATTCGCCATCGAACACATGACCGAAATGCGTCTGCTCGTGCTCAATCGAATCGGAGAACGCCCGGAATAGGCGGTCAGGGAGCCGGTTTGAGCTTCATTTGGAGTACAACGGCCCCGCGCATCGCGTCCCGAAGCGCGCCAACGATTCAAACCGCCCTTTCGCGTTGGTAGCCGGGCCTGATAAGATGGATTAAACGTCCGCGACGTGCGGACCAGCGGCGAACTGACACTGGATTCGGCCGGGGGAAACATGATGAAGTTCAAGTCTTCACTGAGCACGAATTCGAATTTCGCCGATGCGGTGTCAGAGGTCTGCGACGCCGTGACGGGCGTGAAGCCCGATCTGGCCCTGCTCTTCGTGTCTCCGCACTTCGAGGATGAATGCGACGAGATACTGTCCGGCGTCCTCGAACGGACAAATGCACGCAATCTCATCGGCTGCACCGGGGATGGAATCATTGGGAACGGTCGCGAGGTGGAGCAGGCGCCCGCCATCGCATTATGGACGGCAGAGCTTTCACATACGCGCATCATGCCGTTCGTTCTGGATGCCGACGATCTGAATCAGTTCGACGAGGATGAACACTGGACCGATCGCGTTTGCGCCGTGCCCGATGAAAAGCCGGGGTTCGTGATTCTGCCGGAGCCGTTCACGATCGGAGCAAGAATAGAATACGCGCTCCAGCAGATCGATCGAATCTTCCCCGGTTCGCCGGTCGTCGGCGGCCTGGCGAGCGCCGGGCAGAAGCCGGGAGAGAACAGGCTCTTTCTCAACGATCAGGTCCTGCGCCAGGGACTGGCCGGCGTCTCAATTTCCGGACCGGTCGTGATCGAATCGATTGTCTCACAAGGCTGTCGACCGATCGGGGAGCCGCTGGTCATAACGCGCGCGGAACAAAACGTGATCCAGGAGCTGCGCGGACGCCCGGCGATGGAGGTGCTTCAGAGTATCTTCCGGACTGCGAATCCCGAAGATCAGGCGCTGATGCAGGCCGGCGGCATTCACATCGGCAGTGCGATCGACGCGGAACGTGGCAACGAGGCCCACGAATTCCTGATTCGCAACTTGATGGGCGTTGTCGAAAACACCGGGATCGCCGTCGCAACGCTCGTGCGCCCCGGACAGATGATTCAGTTCCATGTGCGTGACTCGAAAAGCGCTGATTCGGAGATGAAGTCACTCATCCGGCAGCGCGTCGAACAGATGAAAACACCTCCGCGGGGAGGCCTGCTCTTCACCTGCAACGGTCGCGGTTCGCGCATGTTCGGCGTACCAAATCATGACATCAACGTGGTGAACGAAGCCGCTCCGAATTGTGAAATTGCGGGCTTCTTTGCAGCGGGGGAGATCGGCCCGGTCGGCGACCGGACATTCATTCACGGATTCACAAGCAGCCTGATACTGTTTCGCGAACCCTGACGGCGGCATGGTCACCGTCGAATGCGGTCCAGAGGTCGACCGCCGTATGGCGAATGCCGATGCAGTGCCGTCGTAGTGTCATCGGGTCGGTGCCCGCTCGATTGGCGCCCGGAATCGTCGTGACCGCGTAGGGTGTTTTCAGTTCCCGAAGAACCGCGGAATCCGATTCGTCGAAATCCGCGGACTGACCATTCGGATAGGCAAACGGAACGCCGGTGCGCCGCATTTCTGATCCGACACGCCGGATCGACTCGACAATTTCAAACTGCCGAACGTCACTTGATTCTCGAGACAGGATCACATGGTTGACCGTATGCGCGCCGATCTCCATGCCCGCATCACGCAGAAGACGCGCTTCGTCCCACCGCATCACGCGGCAGGCTTCCACCGCCGCCGGATCGACCCGATGCCGCGCGACCGCCCAGAGTTCGTCGAGTGCTTCACGATAATCTGATACGGCGACAATCTTGTAATAGCCAGGCTGCTCAAGAAGTCTTTCGCAGACCGGATGAATCGTCATCCGAAGCCGCCCGCGGGCCTTGGCATCGCGGAGAATCCGAATCTTGTCGCCCACGAACAGGTCGCCGCGATCCATGACCCCGGTGGACAGAAAGAACGAGGCCGGCAAACCGTATCGTTGCAGGATCGGTAGCGCGAGCAGCACATTGTCGGCCAGGCCGTCGTCAAAGGTGATCGCCACATGCGGTCCGTCGTTCATTTCATCGCACTGCAGGCATCGGGAAATTTCCGATAGGCGGCGAACGCGACCGGTCTGGGCAAGCATCGCCATCTGAGATTCGAATTGGGACACTGTGACGGCATGGGATGCGACCCAGCCGCGTTTTGCCAAGTCATTGGGGACAATCGTGTGATAGCAGAGCACGTGAGCCGCGTCGATCTGGTCGGCAAAGCGAGCTTCCGCCCGGCCGGTGAGTGCCGCGATCCGATTCACGGAATGCGTGATGACCTTGTCGAGTATGCTCACGAAGATCTCCACTTGCGGTGCTATCTGCCGCACCAACGCCGCCAGGGCGAACGCCGCCGGAATACCGCGATTACGCCTTTCACCCTATCGGAATCCTGCGCCGTCCGCATCGGCCGGAAGTGCAGGAATTTCCTTGCCACAGATTAGACGCTGCAAGGTTGTCATGCGGCCACGACTGTGCGGCATCATCACCCCTGTTCCGATGGACCGCGCAAAATTGGCGTCCGGGGGACCGGCGGATGAAAATCAAGGAATGATTCGAGCACTGGAAGCGGCAGTAAATCGATTTCGCAGGCAGTCAACGAACTCCATGACCCACGGCAACGGGTCGCGCCAACTGAAGACGCCGTCCGCCGGCCTGAGCAGATAAGGTCGAAGCCAGTCCCCCAGCCGGAAACTCCCGCGACGCCAGTCATCCACCAGCCGGCCCAGATCCTGAAACTGGTACGACCAATAGCCGCTGGGGCCCTCTTTCTGCTCCGGCCACCGGTGCGGCAGATTGGCCAGCGAGTAGAAAGCTGCCTGAACCAGGTCCACGCCGCAGAGCCGGCCGATGCGGTGCCATTGGCCTTGGCGCGGGTTCACCTCAATCAAATAGAACTGCCCGTCGCGCGAATCGCGCTTGAACTCGACGTCACACAATCCGCTGAATCGAATGCGTTTGAGGAATTGTTCCGCCAGGCGACGCACTTCATCGTGCCTTTCGCATAATGCCATAACGGTCGAGCCAAGGCCCTTGGGATGCTGGCGAATTTTGCGCCCTGTGAATCCGCACACCGGTTCACCGTCGCGCCAGACGCCCCCATAGAAGTAAATGTCGCTATCTTCTCCCGGAATTCGCTCCTGAATCAGCACACGATGTTCGGAAGCCCCGTGCCAGTCGCGGAAATAATTGTCCCATTCGGAGGCGCTCTCGAAGCACTTCGCCTTGAAGGCGCGGCGGACCGGGTCTTCACCCGGCTGATTCAATGGCTTCGCAATGATTGGAAATCGCAGATCCGAGGACGCAGCCGCGCCGACTGCCGCCGTCACGATCTCCGTTCTCGGTGTTCTTGCGCCGACGGAGCGGGCCAAATCGGCAAATTTCGCCTTGTTAATCAGGAGTTCGACTTGCTCCGAATCCACCAGCAACAGGCGATACGCGCGATCAAAATCACGACGATATTTGCAGATCAGCCGCACCGTTCGGTCGCCGCTCGGGAACAGCGCCGGCCGTCCTTCAAAGGTGCCTGAGAGATTCAGCAGGAAATCACGCAGGGCGCGACCATCCGCGAGATCGGGCCGCGGCGCCTTGTAACACTCGCACAGCCGCGAACGAAATCCGATCGAGCTGGTAAAGTCCACGCCGACAATGCGCGGAGAAGGCCTTAAGCCGGCCAGGCTGCGAATCGCGCCCAGTCCATTTACATCCGTTTCAAGTACGACGGCGCCGGTCAATGGCGTGCGGTCGACCGTCGATTGGACCAGTGGTGATTTTGATCGCGGAAAATCGACCGAATGATCGCGATTTCGAGCGATATTCGGCCGCGGTCGAAGCGGTGACCGGGCTTCTACAACTGCGCCGGCAGGTTCATGCATGGCCACCGCGCTGGCTCCAGGTCCATGGGATGTGCCTGCGACGATCCGGCACATCAAAACTGTTAACACGCCGTGGCAGATCGACACCCTGCCTGGATTGCGTGGGAGATCGACTGCATTCGTTGCCGGAACACAGATCGTTCAGCTCACCGACCTCAAGAGCGGTGAGTAATCGCTGAATGATGGCTCGCAGTTGCGCATCAAGAATGCTCATTGTGTGAATATCGGGCAGAAATCGCGCCGCGGTACAGCCGAATCGGCGCATTGGGGTCATTCACCGATTGGTTGGCTCGCGATTGTATCGACCTTTCAAACGGGTCAGACATGGCCGACGGTGTGAATGAACCGTGGCGTACAAACCTCTCAACTCATTTCACTTGCCCGCATCGGCGCCTGACGACCATCCAAGGTTTCGCCAGATCACAGCCGTGCCGCGATCGGCAATGAGTCCCCAGAAATACGACGCCTCACCAGCGGGAAAGTCAGCTTGCAGCGGCGGCTGACCATCAACCCCTATTGCGACGCGGCCAGCCCCGATGTCGATCGAGAAGCGATGCGGACCCGGTTTGTGATTCCCGGCGGCCTGATTCTCCAACCGGCCCTGCCCCAGGATTCGAATCCGGCCGGTCGGTTTGTCCACGGATGCGATCTGGACCGATCGGTCGGTCGAGAATCGAATTTCGATTGAGGCATCCGGGTTTCCATGGAATACAATGGCCGACTCTCCGTGATCGACCTGATTCCTCAGGAACTCAAGCGAACCCGTCACACGAAACGATGTCGCCTGTATCGGCTTGTCGAATTGAAGAGAAGCCCGGGTGGACGGAAAGGCGATCTGAATCCATTCGTCCCCTCGGATTTCCATCGAGCGAGTCAATTCCCACCACCGCGGGCGCGCCTCCATCACAAATCGACGAAATTCCGCATCGCATGCCTTCAACCCACCCAATCCTCCGAATTGCCTGGTGGCGAAGTCGCCCAATTCCAAGGTCAGGCGATTCGAACGCGGAGACCGTCGCGCATGGCGATGGATCTCGCTGAGCTTCATCTGGTATTGCGGCTGATTCAGGAACCGATAGAGCTGCCAGTAAATGGCATACCGATCCTGCAATTTGAACGGCAGCCTCACGCCTGTGATGATCGATTTCAGTGAAGGCCATCGCTTATCGTTCGCCAGGCCGCGAGCGCGCGTCAGCATCGTCGCGCTGAAGGGATCGGCTTCGACTGAATCAATGCTGCGATCAGCGAGTAACACCTCGGTCGCGGCCCATGCGGCAAATCCTTCCGTCATCCACTCGGGATGGTCGGCATGGTTGGGAATGAGCGAATAGACCGCGAGATGGGCGGCCTCATGCGCGAGCATCGTTCGAGTAAGTACCGGCAGCCCGGAGCGCGCCAGCAGTTCATCGGAGCACGGGGGTTGGAGCGCCACGCGTGCCTTGCGATCCTGGTGATGAGAGAAACTCAGATTCTCCCGGAAGCGGCCGCCGGTGCGGGCCGCGTCGGCCGATTCGTACGCGGCGATGGTTTGATAGAGGTAGACGTCCAATTCCGTGACCGGCTCGCTCGACTCAGCGAAGCCTTCATCGCAATCCCATGACTCGGTGACGATGGGCCAGACTGCTTCAACCACCCGCAATGCTTCCGCAGCCGCTTTCTGATTTTTCCAATCGCAAATGATGCGAAACCGGCGGCCAGCAACGATGTGTGTCGGGGCCGGATCAATCGGAGGCGGCTCGACGTTGATGCCGACGATCGCCAGGCAGGCAAACAGGCCCGCAGCGGAACTCAAAATCGTGACTGGCACTGGGCCTCTCCGAAATGGTCTACCGAGGAAGGTCCGGGCTCGAGCGCCGTGGCGCGCGCGGTTCCCGCCTGAGGTCTCAAAGAAAATACATGCGAATTTTACAGCATCCGGGTCGCCTGCGCCGGAGAAATCCGAAATCAGCGGCATTTTGCAGCACCCACGGGAAAGTCCGCGCTGATTTTGGCCTTCCGATCCGGTACAATCAGACACTGAGCCGCGCTTGCACAGGTAGGAGTGGAATAGGACTTATCGGCCGTTCAATCCCTGCGGCATCGCGTCAAACCGGTGTGATATCCCGCCACATCTGGAATGGCCGATCGGTGCGTGGGTGATTTCATCATCGCGCCGAGACATGCTCCCCTGATGACGTGACCGTTCGTGACCTAGCGGATCCGCCGACCGGATCGCGCCGACACTGAGGAGATCTGTGTTGAACAAGTTCAGTGCACACATTGGAAATCGCGGATTGAAACTGGTGAATCAACCACGTCCCACGACGGTCGCGCTGGGCATCGCGCTGATCGGCTTCGCAACAACCCATCTTCATGCGAGCGATCTGGAGATCAGCCACAATGCGTCGCTCGGCCTGGTCGTCTTTGTGCAGGGTCCGAATGGTGGGCCGATTTCCCTAGATGCCGGCGCACCGGGCGCGAATCAGATCGCGCGGCCCGAGCCGATCGATTTCTTCCAGATTCATGGTTCCGTATTCGGCGTGAGCGATCCCAATGTGCAGTTGGTTGAAGTGAAACGGGAGACGGACGGCATCGGCTGGACCCACACGACCTATCAGCAACTTCACGCCGGGGTGCCCGTATTCTCCGGTGACCTCAAAGTTCACCAGAATGCGGCCGGGCAGATCATGTCGGTGAACGGTCGATTTTATCCACTGTCAACCAAACTCCCAGTCAATGCGAAACTCACCGCGGACGACGCGAATCTCGTTGCATTGGATCGCATCGCCGAAGCCGGCGCGCTCATTGAGCGGAACGAGTTTGTCATTGTTGATCCGGGCTGGTACGGCGACCCGCCGATGGGCGCCCGGGCGGCCTATTACATCGTGGTCGCAGACTACAGTGCGGGCATTCGCGAAGGGTTCTTCGTGGACGCCGCCAACGGCGAAATCATCGATCAATGGTCGATGATCCACGCCGCCAAGGACCGGGCCATATACGATGGAAACGGCGCGAGCGGCATACCGGGAACACTGGCGCGCGGCGAGGGCGCTCCGGCCGTGGCATCGCCTGAGGATGTGAATCGCGCATATGACTACTACGGCGACACCTACGATTATTATTTTCGCGCATTTGGCCGCGACAGCATCGACGGCGCCGGCATCACCATGGTGGCCACGGTCAACTCGACTTCACCGAACTGCCCGAACGCATATTGGAACGGAGTCCAGATGGTGTTCTGCACGGGCCTGGTGACCGACGACGTTGTCGGGCACGAGTTGACCCACGGTGTCACACAATACACGGCAAATCTCATTTACCAGAATCAGCCGGGACAGTTGAACGAATCCTACTCCGACGTATTCGGCGAGTTGGTGGACCTGTTCAACGGCGATTCGGCGTTTGCAGGCAATCCACAACCGCCGTTCTGGCCGACGCATTCGACCGGTCCCGGCCTCGATAGCCCCAACAATCTACGGGGCTCAGGATGCAGTCCGAAGGTCGACAACTTTCCCGATGGCGTCCGCTGGCTGCTCGGGGAAGATGTGAGCGTCACGTCCAATGCCTTCCGGGATATGTGGAATCCTCCCTGCCGGAATCACCCCGACCGCGCGCTAAGTCCACTCCATGTGTGCCCTGCAATTGACAACGGCGGCGTTCATAGCGGAAGCGGCGTGCCGAACCACGCATTCGCCATCGTAACGGATGGCAAGACATTCAACGGGTACGAAGTGCAGGGCATCGGTCCGATCAAGGCCGGCGCAATCTGGTATCGCGCCCTGACAATCTACCTGACTCAGGCATCCAACTTCAACGACGCCTACCTCGCCCTGAATCAGGCAGCGCTCGATCTGGTCGGCACCTTCCCGAACGACCCTCGAACCGGATCGCCGATCACGGAGCCAATCACCGCCGCGGACGTCACGGAGTTGAACAAGGCCTTACTGGCCGTTGAGTTGAATACGCCGGGGCGATGCGGGCTGATCGGCCCGGTGATTCTGGATTCGTCGTCGGTGTTCGAGTGCGGCGACCGCGACGTGCTGTTCGCTGACGACTTCGAGAGCGGCAACACGGGCTGGACGGTGTTCAACACCGGACCGACTCCGTTTGACTGGGAACTCACCCCCGGGCCGTTCCTTTTCGGGCGCACAGGCACCGCATGGTTCTGCCCGAATCCCAGCATCGGCAATTGCGGATCAAACGATCAATCGGGTGTCCATTCACTCGTGAGTCCGCTCATGGTGGCGCCGATCGGCGGTGGCAGCCTGTTCGCTTCGTTCACACACCTGATCTGGACCGAAGGCGCTTATGACGGCGGCAATGTGAAGATCATTGTGAATGGGAATGCCGCAATCGAGGTGCCGCGTACTTCATTCGTCGCAAACCCCTACAACGACCGGCTCGCGCCCGCGCCCGGCAATACGAATCCGAATGCCGGTCAGGCGGCATGGTCCGGCTCAGGCGGCGGCTGGGGCGAGACTGTGATCGATCTCACCACGCTCGTCGCTCCTGGTGACGAGTTCCGGCTACAGTTCGAGCTCAGCAAGGATGGATGCACGGGAGCAAGGGGCTGGTATCTCGACGACTTCAGCGTGTTCACATGTGTCGGGTGCGGAGCGGCGAATGGTGATGGGCTTCCGAACGACTATGCAAGTGCGTCGCCGCCGATGGAACCGCCGGGAGTCGGATTGCCGCAAGCCTATATCCTTAGTGAACCGCCCGAGGCCGGCGGCGATGTTGCGATTTATTTCACCGTGCGCGGCGACTTCTCCGCGGACACAGAATACGCAGACGTAAACGTGAACGGCACGCCTATCGGGCGAATCTATGAGACTTCCGGTAGCGATTGCGCAAGCACGCCCAACTACGCGAAGCTGACCGTCTCCGCCACGACCTGGAACACAGCGGTCGCCAGCGGCGATGCCGTGCTGAACCTCGTCGCCACACCGGACGTTGCGGCGGCAGTGAATTGCGATTCCGGACGGCAGATCTCCATCTTCGTCCGGTTTCCCCGGGCCGGCCTGGTTGATTGCAATGCCAACGGCACGAGCGACATTTGCGAACTGCTCGAAGGCGGCGTAACTCCGTTCGTGGACACTCTTCTTGAAGTTGCCCCGTACAACTGCATCTATGACTTTGACGCAAGCGGCGTCATCGATGGAGCGGACGTTCAGCCGTATGTGAGTGCCCTGCTCGGTTCATGACCACCTGCGCAAGGACGGCCAACTCTAAGATCACTCGTCCGGAAGAATGATGCGGCGGCGGCGCACCGGCCCGGCCGCGCGCGCAGCCGTTTTCGGAGATTGGCGATTCTCCGCGTGCTGATTCGGCCCCACCTGCGGCATTTCGCGCGTGGACTTGCGCCCAATCATGCGCCGCGTCGGCGCGGAGCGATTTGCCGAGGCACGACGAGGCATCGCAGCCGGCGCGTCGGCCATCTCGCCGGATGCCGCCTTCCTGAGGTAGGCCAGTTCCTCGCGCGTCAGCGGCCGCGCAGCCGCGACGGGAATCTCCCGCAGGCTGAGTTTTCCGAATTTGATTCGCGTGATTCGTTTTACCTTCAATCCGTGCCGGGCGAGAATTCGTGGCACTTCGCGTTGCAGACGGTCGTTAATCGACACTTCGAACACGCAGCGCTGCCTGTCGGAGTGAATGACCTTGACGCGCGCCGGCGCCGTTCGACCATCAGACAACCGGATGCCTTCTCGCAGCGAAGCCAGCGCGCCGGCATCTGGAGGCGAGGCGGTTTCAACCCGGTAGGTCTTTTCAAGCCCGCAGCGCGGGTCGGACAAGGCTGCCATCATGTCGCGATCGTTGGTAAGTAGAACCAGGCCCGCACACTCGGCGTCCATCCGCCCCACCGGCATGACAGGTTCGTCCAGACGTGCCATGAGGCCGCCAACGGTCGTTCGGCCTTCGACTCGCGACATCGTGCATTGAACGCCGGCCGGCTTGTGGAGGACAAAATAGACGAGCCTCGCCCGGCGAATCGGTCGTCCGTCGACCGTGACGCGATCATGGTCCGGGTCGATGATCAACGGCAGGCGCTCGATCAACTCGCCATTCACGCGTACGCGGCCGTCCGCGACCATTTGTTCGCAGTCGCGTCGCGAACCCAATCCGGCGGCAGCCAGCACTTTCTGGATACGCTCAAGAGCCATTTGAACCTGCCCGTACATGGCGCCGCTGATTGCTTGCATCCCGAGCGGCCTCGCGGCGGAGGCATCACCCGGAGCCAGAGTATATCCTCGGGACGACCGAGCCGATACGAGGCGACCGCCCACGCTTGACAAGCGCTGATCGCGCTTCTACCGTCGGACGCACCTTTTTGATGTTGCGGGAATGGGTTTAATTCAGCCATGCCATCAATTGACAAATCGTCATTGCCGCCGCTGAAGGTCGTGCTCTCACGCGGAGCGCTTCTGATTCGCGGCTTTTCACGGGTAATCGACGGAGTTGACGCGCGGCTTGCGAACGTGATGCCGGACGAGCGCGGCCGGCTCGGCGAGATTCTCCGAGCGGACGATCCCTGGTTCGAGAAATTCGGACAGGTCTATTACACGACGACCTATCCGGGTGTAGTGAAGGCATGGCACTTTCATCGATTGCAGACGGACCACTTTTACTGTGTGCGCGGCGCGGTCAAGTTGGCCCTCTTCGATGCGCGGGACGGCTCATCCACCTCGGGCGAGGTAAATGAGATTTACTTGAGCGAGCATCGTCCGGCGATCGCCCGGATTCCGCCCGGCGTATACCACGGGTGGATGTGCGTGTCGGACGTGGAGTCCATCGTTATCAATGTGACGTCCGAATGCTATCACCACGCGCAGCCGGATGAGTTTCGCGCGCATCCGCACGAGAACGAGATTCCCTATGTATGGGCGAGACGCGATGGTTGAATGAGGCAGACCAGGGCGGTTGTACCTATGAGCGTGTTGGGACACGGCATCGACTTGATTGAGAACGTGCGAATCGAGCGCGTGTGGCAGCAGCACCCGGATCGATTTCTGGATCGCATTCTGACACCAGTCGAGCGCGCCTATTGTGAACGAATGAAGAACCCGGTGCCCAGCATTGCGGGGAGATTCGCCGCGAAAGAGGCCGTGCTGAAGATGATCGGCACCGGATGGCGCGGCCAGATCGCGTGGACCGACATCGAGATCGTGAATGACGAGGCCGGACAGCCGCGCGTGACGCTGTCGGGTCATACACTGCTGGTCGCGCGTCGGCTCGGCATCACGCGCGTCATGCTTTCAATCACGCACACCGAGAACTACGCGGCAGCCAGCGCGATCGGGCTGGGTGACTGACACCAGTTAAGCCGAACATGCTGCCGGTCTGACCCAAATATGCCGCAACAGGAATAGCGTTCACAGTGCTCGCCGGACGTAGGCCGTCGCATCAACTTCGTCCGGGCGGCGCCGCGGCGGCAAGCCATGAAAAGTCTGATCTGGGCGGGCTGAGCAGGACCACGATGAAATCAGGTTTCTACGCCAGATCAGCCCAGATTTCGAAGAACTCCGGGAAGGTCTTGCTGACACAGTCCGCCTCGCGAATCACGATGCCGTCGACGCGCAGACCGGCAATCGCGAAGCTCATCGCCATACGATGATCTTCGTAAGTGCCGATGGCGGCGGCCCTGGGTAAGTGCGCCGGCAGTATAGACAGCCCATCGTCTCGCAGTTCGGTTGCGACGCCGAGATGACCCAGCTCCGTTGCAAGGGCGGCAAGCCGATTGGATTCTTTGTGCCGTATGTTTGGCACGTTGCGAATGTGCGTCGGTCCTTCCGCGAAGGCCGCGACAACCGCGAGCGTCGGCGCGACGTCCGGCATGCGGTTCAGATCGACGTCGATTCCGCGCAGCCGAAGATCCTTCGGGCCCCATACCGTCGTATGTCGAGGCCCCTGCTCAACACGGCAACCCATTCGCTCCAGCAGATCAACAAAGCCCAGATCACCCTGACAACTCTGAAGGCCGAGCCCCTCCACCGTCACGCGACCGCCGGTTACCGCGGCAGCCGCAAAAAAGTATGACGCCGCGGACGCGTCAGGCTCGACATCGAATTCGGCGGCCTGATAGGCCTGCGGAGCCGGCACGATGAACTTTCGCAGTTTTTCCTCGACGGCTTGTACACCAAAGGCGTCCATGACCTGCAAGGTCATCGCGACGTAAGGCTCGCTGGCCAACTCGCCGCGAATCTCGATGAAAACATCGTTCATCGCCAACGGTGAAGCCATCAGTATCGATGATACAAACTGACTTGATATTCCAGCGTCGATCGTGATGCGCCCGCCGCGGAGTCCCTTGCCTTGCACTCCCAAAGGCGGGAATCCCTCCCGCTCAAGATAGCCGATTTGTCCACCCAACTCCCGCAATGCGGTGACCAGGCTCCCGACGGGCCGTTCACGCATTCGACTGACACCGTCAAGTTTGTATTCGCCGTAGTTAGCGCAGCAGGCGGCGGCGAGAAATCTCATCACGGTTCCGGCATTACCGCAGAATAGCTCCGCATCGCCGTTGGGGAAGTGCCCGGCACAGCCGGGAACGGAGGCACGATGCCGCAATTCATCGACCTCAACGTGAACACCCAGCTCCGCAAGCGCGGACATCATCAATCGCGTATCATCAGCCAAGAGAATTCCATCGAGGGTGGACTTGCCATGAGCAAGCGCCGCAATGAGCAGGGCGCGGTTGGTCAGACTCTTGCTGCCCGGAAGGCAGACTGTCCGATCGACCGGTCCGGGAGGCGGTTTGAGGGAAATGTCGTTGGGCGAAGTTTTCATGGCCGGGCGATCTGTACGACGTTTGCCCAATGCGCGCGGTCGGGGCGATTCCGAAATGCGCCGTTCGCCGACGGCCAAAGGCGAATCGCAAACGAAGGAGTCAACTGACCTTCGAGCCGGGCGGAATGTCGGCCATCGGCGACAACAGTATGACCTGAGATCGGTCGTCAGTCGACGCTGCAAGCAGCATGCCCTGACTCACCTCACCGCGCATTGTTCTGGGCTTCAGATTCCTGACGATCACGATCGACTTGCCGACAAGATCATCCGGCTGGTAATAGCCCTTGATTCCGGCGACGATCTGGCGGTGCTCGTCACCCACGTCAACCTTTAGAACAAGGAGCTTGTCGGCGTCCGGGTGGCTGCGCGCCTCCAGGACTCGGGCGACGCGCAAATCAACTTTCACGAAATCGTCGAAAGTAATCGAGTTATCCACCGGCGCCGGTGTCTCGCTCATCGATGCCACCTCTTCCAAACTGATGTACCAAGGGCCATCTTATCTCGCAGCGGAGCCCCCACTCGATACGTTGCGATCGAGGACCTGAACCGTCGTCATCCCACGATACTCGACATTGTCTTTCGTGACCATCAGCACCGTAATTTTGTGGACGCCTGGCGTTTCAAGTATTTTCACGCCGCTCGGCTCATCCCCCATCCAGGTATCGTTATCCTTCCACAGGAAGTCCGCACCCTGGGTCACAGCTGGCGGCATTTCCACTGAGTAGGACAGGTAATACGGCGACGACCCGATCGCCGGACCGCGAAGCCGAATCTCCACGCGGCGCGGCGGCGTCCGGTTCACGACCGGCGTCACCGGCGCAGAGCGCGGCGGCGCGCTGAGGTTCGTCCCCGCACGCGAATCCGTTGCTGGCGGATTTCCCCGTGACGTTCGTCCGGCACTGGATGAATGTTCCGGACCGGGCGTGGAACTCGAATTGGTGACCGGCTCCAGCCAGTTTCCGCGGCTCGAGTTGGTCGTGGCCTGATCGAATGGATAATCGCGACCGGCAGTCGTATTGGTATAGCTGGAGGGCGCGGCACGCCGTGAAGCCACCGGACTGCCGCTTGCGGCCACAGGCGGCGTCGTGGGACGAACCGCTGACGCAAGCGACGTTGAAGGCGCGGCAGGCGGAGACATGCGGGCGATCAATTCGGCCGGCGGGTAATACTCAGTCATCCGCACTTCGGAAACGGTCTTCGCCGCCTCCACCGGATTGAGCGGAGTCAGTCCGATCTGTTCGGCAAAGAATGCGGCAGCGGTCTGCGGAATTCGACGATGCCCCATCTGGTCGATCATCTTGCCGCGAACGACTCGAAAATTCCGAGCCATGTACCAAGCAACCGCTTCTTCGGATTCGGCCTTGCATTTGGGCAGGTCTCCGTCGCCAATGAATATGGCGACGGGGGTTTTGTCGCGATAACTCGGGACGGTGTCCTCTACCAGCAGGTCAGCTGAGAAATTGGACAACCGCGTGGCGATGCAGGAAAAACGCTCGGGAAATCGATTCGCGAAATAATGCGCGAGATAGCCGCCACAGGACCAGCTTGTTGACAAGACCGCGTTCGGATCGGCCAAGGTCGTCTCAAACACATGGTCCATGATAGCGAGGGTGTTTTCACGGTCCTTCAGAACATAACCATGTTCGCGCGTCAGCGGATACTCCATAAAGGAGTCCGACGTATGCAGTTCCGGCGCACAAACAACATAGCCGTAGATGTCCGCCTGCTTCTCCCACTCACGTTCCTGCGGAATCGCGTTGTCATAGGGTTTCATGCCGTGAAAGGTCATCACGAGCGGCCATCGCTGTACCCGCGGGGCCAGCGGATGGCGACCGTTGTTCTTCACGTAGTCCACGGGCAGGTACAGATGATAAACCGCATTCGTGCGCGGCTCGACCACACGCTTGTACATGCCCTCGCCTCGCGGCTGCGGAACGGCACACCCGACCAGAACGGTCAATAACAGCGAGGAAACAGAAACAGGAACCGTCAACTGCAATTTTGTCATGCGACTAGCTGAACCATTTTCGTTCGCGGCGACGGAACGAGATCCACGGGGACGACCGCTTCAAGAGACCGCCCACGTTGAGTGTTTGGTTTCATTCAATACTAAGATCGACCACTCGTCCGGAAAGCACGGAGTCACCCCGACGCCAGCTCAATATTCGGACGTTGCGCCATTTTAATGATACGCGATCACCCCAGCCGTTGCCATTACGCGGGTTCTCGCGATTCAGCAAACCGCATTTCAGCGATCGCCGAGCCCAATATCCGAAATAAAGCCGGTGTCGACCCGCTGTTTGCCGATCGGCGAGCGATTTTCCACAACCACACCGAGCGTACAGTTTGCCAGGTATATTTTCCTAATCATCGTTCCGGGAAGGCGGGCGGCGCGCGGATTTGCGATCGCTGGATCGGCGCTTTTGGGTGAGTCGACGCTCCTGCGATGCTCTGGTCGGTCGGGTTGGCCGTCGCAATTTGCGCGGCTTCAGCGCTTCTGCCAGCAAGTTGACAAACCGCCTGATCGCATCTTCCTTGTTCGCCGACTGGGAGCGATACCGGGAAGCGCTGATATGCAGGACGCCGGAAGAGTCGATGCGATCTCCGAGTGCGGCAAGGACACGCTGTTTCGCCGAATCGGTAAGGGACCGGCTGTTGGCGACATCAAAATGAAGATTCGCGCGTGTTGCAACCTTGTTCACATTCTGGCCGCCCGGTCCCGAGCTGGTGATAAAAGTGAACCAGAGCTCGGAATCACTGATAATCGTCTGTGAGTTGATTCGCATTCCAACCAAGCCGCAATCGGTCGCTATTCGTCGTTCGTCCCGAAGCTCGGCGGTCCTCTCCGTCCTAAGCCGCGTCGCCGACTCGCGCGCCAGCCCCTAGAATAAGGCCATGCCCGATATCTGTCCGCTGGTCTTCGAGCCGATCTTGCGCCGCAAACCTTGGGGTGCGCGCAATCTGGAGCGTATTTTTGGAAAACGCCTTCCCCCGGGCGAGCGAATTGGTGAATCGTGGGAAGTGGCGGATCTCGAGGTCGGCCAATCGACCGTCGCACGAGGTCCGGCAAAAGGCGCGACGCTGACCGCCTTGGTATCGGAGTGGGGAGCAGCACTACTCGGTCGTTCTGCCCTGATCGACGGCCGATTCCCCCTGCTGATCAAGTTCCTCGACGCGGCCGAGAATCTGAGCATCCAGGTCCATCCCGACGAGGCCACCGCCCGGCGACAAGGCGGTGCGGTGCGAGAGAAGCACGAAGCCTGGCACATTATTGATGCCCGGCCGGATTCGTGCATTTATCGCGGATTGGCGGCGGGAGTCACAATCGACGACGTGCGCTCGACGGCACTTCAACGCCCTGCCGAGGTCGTGAGCTTATTAAATCGCATCCCTGTGAAGGCCGGGCAGACCTACTACTTGCCGAGCGGCACGCCGCACGCCATCGGCGCCGGAATCGTCGTTGCGGAAATCCAGACACCCTCCGACGTGACCTATCGGCTCTATGACTGGGATCGGCAGCGCGAGGGTCCGGACGCCGGCCTGCACATCGCGTCAGCGATTGAGTGCATTCGATCGGACTCGGATTTCAGCCGGTTCGAAAAACGCTCGCATGTCACAAGCCTGTTTACGACGGTGACACGACTGTTGCGCTGCCCGAGCTTCAACATCGAGAAAGTCCGATTCATCGGCGAGTTTGAACAGGAGATTCCCTACGCCGAGATGGTTTGCTGGATTGTGACTCAGGGCCGCGGCGAGATTCTCTACGATCGAGATGGTAGATTCGAATTCATTGCAGGCGACGTCGTGATCCTGCCGGCCGCGCTGCCGAAAGGACGATTGCGCACCCAGACGGACTGCGCGTGGCTGGAAGTCACCTGCCCCATTGATTCGGACCTCGCGGCATTTCCACGGCCATCGCGGGATAATATGAATCCCCCCCCCTCCGCGACCGATCGAACCATTCCGCTGAACATTTCAATCAAAAAGGATTCCTAGACGAGGTCGGTCGACCGTAAGGTACGCAAATTCGCCTTTGATCGTCTCGAACTTGTCTTTGAGGCGATGAAATGAGTGACTCACTGTCCCGGCTTGGCCACGGCATGTTCCGCCGATGCGTAGGACGTGCCTCGCCATGTGATTGGCGCACGACGGCGCAGGTCCGCAGCCGCTCTGCAACACACCCAGATTGCCACAGCCGAACCCAGCGGATGGAGCAGCGCGTATTTCAGCGGCACCTTGGCCGCGCGATAAACCAGCGCGGCAAGCCAGGTCGCGAGGAGAATGTGCAGCAAGGCAAATCCAAGCCAATATTTCGCGAACGGGACGGAATATCCGAACCCGCCGAGCAGCGGAATCAGAATGATCAGCCCGAACGGCATCAATGAGACGAATTGCAACGCGTTGATCGTGATGAGAAAGCGGAATGTGGTTTTCAATCCGCCGATCAATGTGCGATGAAAGCCACGAATGGTGCGATCTAAAGAACCGTACATGCGCACATTGAAAAGCCGCGCGGACGCTGTAAATACCACCCGCTGTCCCGCCGCCTTGGCGCGCCGCAGGAGCACGCTATCCTCATCGTAGCAATTCTTCACGGCGCCATGCCCCCCGAGCGCCATGTATGATTCGCGGCGCACAACCATGAAACCGCTGCCCATCGCATCGGGCCAGTTTGGATCGCTGACTTTGCGCGGATCGTACCAGGAGTATGCCATCGCTCCGAAAACTGGCGCGAGGACTTTCTCCCAAAAATGGTCCAACTCCATTTCGCCGTGAGCCGCCAGCCAATCAAGCCTTTCGGACTCCATTCGCCGGACAACTGTCTTGAAGCAGCCGGGCTTCACGAACATATCGCTGTCAATGAAGAAGAGAATGTCCCCTGTGAGGCGTGAAGCGATCTTTTCCAGAGCCGATGGTTTTCCGTAATAGCCTTCCTGCAAGTGCGTGATGTCGATGCGCTCGATCTCCGGATGTTCCTCCTGGATGGCCCGAACGACGTTCGCGGTGCCGTCCGTCGAGCGATCATTGACGACGAAAATCCGGGCGTTCGGGTAGCGCTCAGCGATAATCGCACGGAGGCATCGACCGATGTTGTTCTCCTCGTCTTTGACGGGAACGACGACGTCGATCGCCGGCAGTCGATCCAACGTCGGAGCATCATCGGGAAATCCATCCGAGCCTTGCTTCGTCAGCGCCGCCGTCCGCCGGATGTGCACCGCCAGAGACCCCACGCTGATGGCATATACGATGAGCAGGATGCTTGCCAAGAAACTCAATACTCTACCTCCCCAATCCGGCCATCCACGGTCGTGAATCTAGCGACCGGCATGACGCCGGTCAAATTCATTCGACTTCGCGTGAGAAGACCGAACTTCGATTAATCCCCCTTGCGAAACATGAGCGACATGTCCGATCGATAGCTGAGCCAGTAGCCGAACACCGCGTGGAACCAGAACGACGGTGAACCCAGCGCCGTTCTGATGTCGAATGGCTCGAAAAAAGCGTCAAACGATCCGTCCTTCAAACTCTGATAGGTCTTGGCCGCACGCGTATTCAGGGCGAACCACGGCCGATCATGGTAGGAGCGATCGTAGAATTTAACCGCGTGCCAGCCGAGGGTCTGCCCCATGCGCTCCACGCCGGAACGGGTATAGATGTGCAGATGATACGGCGCGTGGAGTTCGTTTCGAAACACGTCCGGCCGCGATAGATCCACTTTTTGCGCGTTCGGCGTGCCGACCAGGATATGCCCCCCGACGGCCAGAAGGCGATCCAGTCGAGCGAGCAATGCGTTTGGATCCTCAACGTGTTCGAGCACATCCTGCAGCAGGATGTAGTCAAACGGTGCATGCTCCAGCACCCGCTCATCCGCGAAAGCCGAATTCGCCGAGTATGGATCGTAGCCGTAAACGTTACGGAAGCCCCGCCCACGCAGGGCCGTGCAGAACAATCCATTGGCACAACCATAATCGAGAAATCGATGCGCCGGCGTCATGCCGTGCCGAATAAATCGCCGGGCCAGATTCATGTAGAAAATTCGCCAGACCAGATCGAGCCGAGCCTGCGAGAACGGATACTTGCTGTAATAATAGTCGAGGTCCACCACGTCGAGACAGTGAATCGTCCGGCACACTGAGCATCGCCAGAGTCGAAACAAGTGGCCGCGAAAGACACGAACATGGCACGGCACATCGGCCGTCTCGTCGTGTCTGGAATCGTGTGCGGTGCCGCAGACATTGCATGTCTCACGGCGGCGCGTCGGATCGACGGCCGCCCGGGCGGCATCCATGCTGGCTACGGCATTCGTCACGCGATCGTCACTCACAGCTCATAACTTGTCCGGAGCAGCCGCTGATCGTTCGTCGGGCAAGCCGTTCCGCAGGAAACCTCAGAAGCAGCAAAGCGGTCGGGCCGCAAGAACGATAACAGAGGAGCCAACCGGTTGCAGATCGCCGATATAACTGCCTCACCGCGATCCATACCGAAGCCCAGCCGGAAACACGGGCCACTCACGCAATTCTGCCGTTGCGCGATCATAAGCCACACTGCGGCACGCGGCACAGGCCTCGTCAGACGTGATTTGACAACAGCGGCCCCGCTGTTTCAAATGGAGGCTTCACGGGGCGTAGCTCAGCCTGGTCTAGAGCGTCTGCATGGGGTGCAGAAGGTCGCTAGTTCGAATCTAGTCGCCCCGAGTATGACTTGAAACAAGCCCTTCGATGAGCACGTCGAAGGGCTTATTCACTTCATAGCAAAGAGTTGCGCCGTTCAGGACGAAGTTCGAAAACACGATTTCGAGCAGTTGGCGTTTGGCGGCGTAATCGGCTGAAACCCATTTATCGACAAGGGCTTGCGAGAGTTCGAAAACACGAATGGCCAATTCGGCCTGTTCGCCTCGATCCCGGTTTGCGGCTTCGACGCGGAGTGACGCCGCCGCGATCTTGTCGCGGAGTTCCGTGGACTTGCGGGCGAAGGTGTCGGCGTCGATTTCTTCGAGCAAACGAAGGTTGAGCAGGCGGTCCTGTTGCTGCTGGAGAATAGCGATCTCGCGTTGCGATACGTCGGATTGTGTCGTCGCTTCGGCACGTTCCATCTTGGACCACTCGCGCAGAGCCTTTGAGAACCATGCCTGAACCGTCTCCGGCTGCTGGATGGACTTGAATGCGGCCAACACCTGCTCATCCAACTTCGCCTCGTTGAGTCGCAACTGCGGATGCCCCAGCGCAAGCTTATACATGGTGCAGCGGTAATAGACATATTGCTTGCCGGTCGCCTTCTTGACGACCTGTTCGCCGGTGATGAGGTTGCCGCAGTGGCCGCAGCGGATGAGGCCGCCAGCGTAGGTTAGTTCGTGCGAGCGGTAAGTCTTGCCGCCGAGCAGGACCTGCACTCGGTCCCAGGTCGTCTGATCGACGAGCGGATCGTGCTTGCCCGGATACCACTGTCCACCATATTCGACATCGCCCAGGTAGCTGCGGTCGCGGAGAATCGCGTACACCGAGCTGCGCGGGAAGCGGGGAGACGAGGGACGGTACTTCAGCCCTTCATCGGCGAGGCGGCCGATGAGCTGATCGACGGTCAGCGGCTCGTAGGCGTAGAGGTGGAAGATTCGTTTGACAGCATTGGCCCGCACCGGATCGACTTCGATGATGCCGCGGCCGTCCTTGCGGATGTTCCTGTAGCCGTAGGGCGCGGCCCCGACGAACCAGCCCTCCTGGACGCGGCGGGCGTGACCTTCGCGGACATCGACCGACTGTTGTTCCGTATAGAAGCTCGCCATGTTGGCGAGAGTTCGCCGCATCATGCGGCCGGCGGGATTGTTCTCGGTTGGCTGAGAGACGGAGATGAAGGCGAGGCCGTGCTCGCTTTCTAGCCGTTCCAGTTCAACATAGTCGAACAGGTTTCGCGCGGCGCGATCGACCTTGTAAAACAGCAGCGCATCGAGCGTCGCCGCGTTCTTTTTCGCAAAAGCGACGAGTTCTTTGAACGTCTTGCGCTCGTCGCGTTTGCTGGCTGTTTCTGCAATGCGAAAGAGCTTGATGATTTCGCCGCCCGTCGATGCGGCATATCGCTTGAGTGCGTCTTCCTGCACCGCCAGCGAGAAGCCCTCGCGTTCCTGTTCCCGGCTCGACACCCGCGCCAACGCAACGTGAGCTTCCCCACTGTTAGTGGACACCCAGCAACGCGAGAATGATTTTCGCGGGAGGTGTCCGATGAGTCGAGAGAAAGCCCGTCGAAAGTACACGAGGGAT